>CAZIBZ010000192.1:0-17546 GCA_964537445.1 uncultured Dehalococcoidia bacterium
GGGTGCCCAGGTGCACGTTCAATGCCAGGTCCGCAGCCATGCGCTTCGCACCGGTCCGGTCGGCCTTGTTCACAACGAAGATATCGGCGATCTCCATCAGTCCGGCCTTCATCGTCTGGATCGCGTCTCCCGCCTCCGGCACCACCACGACGACCACCGTATCCACAGCGTCCATCACGTCCAGTTCCGTCTGTCCAACCCCCGCCGTCTCCAGGAGGGCGATATCCATCCCGGCAGCGTCCAGGAGCTTCAGGGTCCGCGGAGCGACCGCCGACAGGCCACCCGACGCCCCGCGCGTTGCCATGCTGCGAATGAAGACACCGGGGTCCAGGTAATGGTCCCGCATCCGAACCCTGTCCCCCAGGATCGCGCCGCCGCTGAAGGGGCTCGACGGGTCGACACCAAGCACTCCGACGGCCTTCCCGGCCTTCCGGTAGTGCCTGATCAGCGCCTCGACCAGCGTGCTCTTTCCTGCCCCCGGCGGGCCGGTGATACCAACGCGATGTGTCCGGCCGAGCGTGGGCCGGACCCGCTCCATGATCTCCGGCACCGATGGGTCCCCACGTTCGACCATGCTGATCACGCGCGGCAATGCGTTCCTGTCGCCGTCCAGCAGGCGTGTCACTAGGTCTTCGGTCTTGAGTGGAAGCGGCGTCATCGTCTCCATTCTGCCGGACGATCGCTCAGCGGGCTAGGCCGTCCAACCGCGCCTTGACCCACTCAACCGGTGGCGGGATAGTGCGGCGAAGTGAGCCGGTCCCGAGCCGCGTGTGAACCAGCCCCGTATGGGAGGTACTGCAAGTGGTCATGGAAGAAGCACATGAGGAAGAACGCCCGTCCACGACGGGTGGTGACACCGAGCCTCCCGAGCAGGCCGGAATATCAGGGGGTCAACGACTCCTCGACCGCATTCTCAATCGCTTCGGTATGACGGCGCGGACTGAGACGGTGTTCGGAGATCCCAGAGAGGTCGATAGCGTCACCATCGTCCCGGTGAGCCGCGCGATGTATGGCTTCGGCGTTGGCTCTGGACAGAGCGAAGCTGGAGAGGGTGCCGGAGGCGGCGGCGGGATCTCGATCACCCCGGTCGGCTACCTAGTTACGAATGGCGTCGGCGACGTTGAGTTTCGGCGCCTGAGCGACTGGCGTCGAACCGCCGCGCTCATTGCTTTTGGGGTCGTCGCGGGCCTCGTCATCTCCGGGACCCGCCGTCGCCCCGGGCGGTCCTAGGTTCAGCGGCAGGGTACGTTCGAATATCCGAGGACAAACTCGCCGGCATCGCCGGACCGCTTCTCGAACGTTCGGCGCCGTTCGCACCCGATATCCGCCCCCAGCACCGAGATCGACACCGCCGGGATCTTCGATGTAGCCTCGACCATCCGGATGTCCTCTCCGGGCGGGAGGATCACCGCAACGTCGCCGGACTTCATCCTCTGCTTCCTCGTCTGCGAGAGCTTTACCCCGCGACGTGAATCTTCCTGTCGGAACACGCGGCTAACCTGGCTCCCTTGGTACAGGCCGCTGACGCCCCAGGTGTCATGGTCGTGGATGGGCGTCTTCACCTTGGGCGCGACCGCCAGAGCAACGATCGACACCTTACGGTCAGAGGACCGATACAACAGGTATTGCGAATACCCCCGGTCGTCGGATACCGCGGTGAACTCGGAGGCGAGGAAATCCTCCATCAACAGGTGTTGTAGGGGCTCGATAAGCGCCCTCAGGCGCTGTTCCGGTTCCCGCGCCCGTGTCAGCACCCCCTGCGCTTCGCGAAGGAACGCATCGAATGCGCGATGCTCCAGCAACAGGTCCGCCGTCATCGTCCCGCGACCTTGGCCTTAGACTTCGCGGAACTCGCCCTCGACCGTCTTCGAGTCGTCGGATTCCGGATCCCCGTCGTCGTCCCCGAGCCCGTCGCTGCTCGGCATCTCCCCGTCGAAGGCTCCGTCGCCAGGAGTACCATCCCCGGTGGGCTGGTAGATCGCCGCACCGATCTCCTGCGCCTCGGCGGTCAGCTGTTGAAGAAGATCGGTCAAGCGTTCCTTCGGCGCGCTCTGCTCGAGCGCCTCGCGGACCTCCTTCACGCGGCCTTCCACACGCGTCTTCAGCTCTTCCGGGATCTTGTCACCGTTCTCGGAGATCGTCTTTTCTGTCGTGTACGCGATCGAATCGGCGTTGTTGCGCAACTCGATCTCTTCCCGTTTGACCGCATCCTCCGCCGCATGCACATCTGCCTGCTCGCGCATCTGCTCGATCTCATCGGGTGTCAGCCCACTCCCCGCCTGGATGACGATCCGCTGCTCCCGCGACGTCGCCTTGTCGGTCGCGCTCACATTCAGGATCCCGTTCGCATCGATATCGAATGCGACCTCGACCTGCGGCAGCCCCCGCGGCGCTGGCGGGATCCCATCGAGAATGAACTTCCCCAGCGACTTGTTGTCGGTGGACATCGTCCGCTCGCCCTGCAACACGTGGATCTCCACGCTCGACTGTCCGTCCGCGGCCGTCGAGAACACCTGGCTCTTGGAAGTCGGAATGGTCGTATTCCGCGGGATGATCGGGGTCGCCACGCTGCCGAGCGTCTCGATACCCAGCGTCAGCGGCGTAACGTCGAGGAGCAATACCTCCTGGACGTCCCCCGTCAGCACTCCACCCTGGATCGCGGCGCCAACCGCCACGGCCTCGTCCGGGTTCACGGACTTGTTCGGCTCCTTGCCGAAGATCTCGCGAACCTTCTCCTGGATGCGCGGCATCCGCGTCTGCCCACCGACCAGGATCACCTCGCTGATCTCGCCCTGGGCGATCCCCGCGTCCTCGAGCGCCTGCCGGCACGGCCCTTCCGCTCGATCGACGAGCCGGGAAGTCAGCTGCTCCAGGTTCGCTCGCGTCAGCGTCATCGTTAGGTGTTTGGGTCCGCTCGCGTCCGCCGTGATGAATGGCAGGCTCACCTCGGTCTGCGTCACCGTGGACAGTTCCTGTTTCGCCCGCTCTGCCGCCTCTCGAAGGCGTTGCATCGCGGTCTTGTCCTGGCGCAGGTCGATCGTCTCCTGCTTCTTGAACTCGTCTATCAACCAGTCCACGACCGCCATATCGAAGTCGTCGCCACCCAGGTGCGTATCACCAGCGGTGGCACGAACCTGGAACGTCCCTTCGCCGATGTCGAGGATCGAGACGTCGAACGTCCCTCCCCCGAGGTCGAACACCACCACCGTCTCCTCGCCCTTCTTATCCAGGCCGTACGCGAGCGCCGAGGCCGTTGGTTCGTTGATGATCCGGAGCACGTTGAGCCCCGCGATCGTCCCCGCATCCTTCGTGGCCTGACGCTGCGAGTCGTTGAAATACGCCGGAACCGTGATCACCGCATCGGTGACCGTCTCTCCCAGGTATGACTCGGCATCGCCCTTCAGCTTCTGGAGGATCAGCGCCGACACTTCAGGCGGGGTCATGTCCTTTCCATCCAGCGAGACCTTCACATCCCCGTTCTGGCCCTCCGTGACGTTGTAGGGGAGCAGGCTGATATCCTGCTGGACCTCGGTGTCCGAGAACTTGCGTCCAATGAACCGTTTCACGCTGAAGATCGTGTTCTCCGCGTTGGTCACCGCCTGGCGTTTCGCCACCAGGCCGACTAAGCGCTCTCCGCCCTTGTTGGTCGCGACGGTCGATGGCGTAAGGCGGTTGCCCTCCGCCGTCGGGATCACGACGCCATCGCCGCTCTCCATCACTGCGACGACGCTGTTCGTCGTTCCTAGATCGATTCCGATGGCCTTTGCCATTCCCTACCTACTCCCTGTCTTCTGTTGCTTCGGGGCCAGGTTCTTCCGGCTCCGGCGTTTCTGCTGCTTCTTCGTTCTCATCGTCTGACCCGACGTTTCCGTTCCCGACCTGCACCAACGTGGGCCGCAGGACGCGGTCGTACAGCTGGTATCCCTTCTGGATCACCTGCACTACTTGTCCTTCGGGTCCGTCCGCATGCGCGATTGCTTCATGCACGTTCGGGTCGAATTCCTTGCCCTGTGCGTCGATCTCCGTAACGCCGCTCGCCTCAAGCAGGGCCAGGATCTTCCGGTGGATGATGGCGACCCCTTCGATCCATGTCATACGTGCCATCGTGATCGGGAGCGCGCTCAGCGCCCGGTCCATGTCGTCGGCAACCCCGAGCACCTGTCCGAGCGCCGGTGCTCCCCCGTACTTCAGCGCGTCCGTTCGTTCCTGGTCGGCTCGGCGCTTGTGGTTCGCATAGTCCGCCTGCGCGCGCTGCCAGCCATTGAAGTTGTTCTCTGCACGAACCCGTTGGAACTCGAGCAGGGCCTCCCAGTCCTCGACCGTCCGGTCCTCCGGCGCCTTATCTTTCGCCTCAGACGCCAGGTCGACCTCGGCGGTCGCCGTCTCTTCGACGCTTTCTTCTTTCTCCGGCTGTGTCTCGTCCGCGGTAGTCATATCAGTTCCTATGGGTCGGATGTCTGTCTGGCAACGTTCGGTCGTGGATCAGTTCGCCGAGCTGCTCGGCGGACCGGCGTGAGTCTGTTCTATGACGATCTCCGACAGCACGTCAGCAACGTACCGAACGGACGGGATCGCCTCCGAGTACGGCATCCGCATCGGGCCCATGACGGCGATTGTCCCCCGCCCCATGGCAGGTTCCCCGTACGTAGCCACAACAACGCCGTATGGGTGCAGGAACGACTCCCCGTGTTCGTGGCCGATCACAACCCGGACGTCGCCGATCGGCACCTCCAGAGGTTGCAGCGCCGTCACCAGGGTCCCGGCGTCCAGCGCCTCCAGCAGCCCACGGATTGGCGCACTGTCCTCGAACTCGGGCTGGTTCATCACCTGGCTGAATCCGTAGACGAATGGCCCATCGCCGACCGTTTCGTCCGCACGGTCCATCAGCGCCAACACGGCGTCCATGATCACGGTCTCCAGGCCATCGGGTTGGGCCACCGCCAGCGCCCTCCGTATCTCGGACGGCGAGAGTCCCGCGTAGGTATCCGAGAGCACCCGTCCGAGTCGCTGAAGTGCCTCCGGTGCAACCGGCACGGGAAGATCGAACGAAACGCGTTGGACCCGCCCGCCGTCGAGAACCTCCACCAGCACGACTCGTGTCTCCGTGAGAGGAACGAGGTCGACAGCCAGGAGACGACTGGCCTGGGACCGGATCGGGGTGATCACCGCCAGGGCTGACGACATCTGCGCCAGCATCGCTCCTGCCAGACGGACCCAGCCCGGCTCGTCCAATTCCACCTGGTGGAACTGGTGCCGAATGGTCCGGCGCTGCGTTTCGGAAAGTTCCCGCCTTCCAACCAGCGCTTCCACGTAGTGGCGATACCCGTTCTCGGTCGGGACGACGCCCGCCGAGGTGTGTGGTCGGAACAACAGGCCCCACTCTTCCAGCTCGGAGAGTTCGTGACGGACCGTCGCGGAACTCATGGGTAGCTCGTCTCGCTGGACAAGGTTCGCGGAACTGATCGGGCTGGCCGTCTCCACATAGTGTTCGACGACCCTTCGAAAGAGGTCTGACTGGCGCGTCGTGAGCGTGGTCATGGTCGTATTAGCAGTCTAAGGGCGAGAGTGCTAATGTGTCGTAAAGACTACGCGCCGCCCCCCTCGATGTCAAGGAAAAACCGCCCCTGATTCAATCCCGAACCGCTCGTCGGATCCTCTCTTCGTTGACCCGCAGAAATCCCGCTTGATACAGTGAGGTCGTCGTGGATATCACCTATCTAGGCGGGTCATCGTTCCTGCTCCGCGGGCGGGATGCGGCCCTCATCATTGACCCGGCCCCTGGGGCAGAAGTCACCCGTGGTGCGGCGCCCGACGTCGTGACAGTCTCGTGCCTTGAAGACGTGCCAGAAGCGGGCGGCAGCGGCTCCACACCGGGCAAGACTCTGACAAGACCCGGTGAGTACGAAGTCTCGGGTGTCTTGATCCGAGGGGTCAGGCCCGCGAACCCCCCCGCGAATCACAAGACCGTCGCTTATCTGATCACCATGGACGGCGTGAGGCTGTGCCACCTGGGCCACCTCAGCCAGGCGCTCTCGGGCGCCGAGGTCGGGGAGTTGAGCGCGGCAGACGTCGTATTCGTGCCCGTCAGCGGGCAGGGTACCCTCGCTCCCGGCGTCGCCTCCGAGGTTCTTGCATCCCTGTCACCTCGCCTCGTCATCCCCATGTGGTACCCGTCCGCCCTCCCCGGACAGCAGATGCAGCTGGGTACCGCGCCGGAACAGTCAACGGACGGTGGCGATATTGGACCCTTCCTCAACGAGGTCGGCGCGACACATCTCGACCCTCAAGCCCGTCTCTCCGTCACTCCTACCAACATGCCCGCGGAGCGAGAGGTCGTCGTCCTCCAACCCCGGTAGCCGTCCGGCTACCACTCCTCGAATCGGAGCGAGTCGATCGGGGCGCCAACGCTCACCAGCACCCGCGCTAGCTCCGTCGGCATCCCTGGCGGACCACAAAGGTAGAAGGTCGTCCCTGCCGGTTTCACGAGTTCTTCCAACAGCGACCGGTCGATACGCCCAACGCGGCCCGACCACTCCTGTTCCCTGGGATCTGTCACGGTGAACACGGTCGTGATGCCCGCGTTCTCGGCCGATATCGCCTCCAACTCATCGCGAAATACGAACTCAGGCGGCGTCTTCGCCGAATAGATCAGCGTCGTCCGGACCGGGTCCCGCGCCTGATGGACGTGACGGACCATGCTCATCAGGGGGTTGATCCCGATTCCCCCCGCGATCAGCAGGATTCCGGGACCCGGATCGTCCGGCAGATAGAACTCTCCCGACGGTCCGTCGACGGAAAAGCGATCGCCAACGGCGGCACGATCGTGGAGGAATGTCGCGGCGCGCCCACCACCCAACCGCTTGATCGCCAACTCCATCGTCCCCCGCTCCCCGTCTAACGGAGTCGAAACAATCGTGAACCCGCCCACCGCCCGGGTCCCCGTTTCCTCGTCATCCACGTGCACGTCGACCCACTGCCCGGGCCGAAACCGGATCGAAGGAGGGTCCAGCGACAGCAGGAACGACCTCACCGTCGGCGTCAGCTGTTCGATCCGCGCCACCGTTGCCGCGAAGCGCGCGGCGTCCGGTCCGGGGGGATGCCCGTGGACCATCCGCTTGTTAGGAGCAGACATCCAACGCCGTCAGCGCCAGGACTTTCGCGCAGTTCAGAACGTTCTCGATCGGCACCGCCTGCTGCTGGTTCGCCGACGGCCCGTAGATGGTCGGGATCGATCCTCCCAGCGCGAAGTGCCCCGCGTCCGTCCAAGCGTACGAGCCCGGGTCCTGGAACCCGACGTTCTGCGGCCGGCTCCCGACGACCTCGATGTGCCGCTTCAGGATGCTCTGCGGCAGCTCGTGGTCCGGCGAAACGTCGATCCCGTACGCCGGTACCTTCATGCTCCTCCAGGCAGGGACGTACGTCGCCGGTGGCATCTGGATCTCGTACTCGACCGGCGGATCGGACCCTCGGAGCGGTTGCAGCGCCCGGTCGATGTCGTCCCTCGTCTCGGCCCAGTCCTGCCCCGGCACCCCGCGCACTTCGACGATGATCGTGCAGTAGTCCGGCATGTACGACGCCCGCCACTTCCCGTACTCGTGCCCGATCCCGCCGTTGATCCCGCCCACGATCATCCTGGGGAGGCCAACCACATCATCCCGCGTTTGGGCACTGAACCTGACGTTCCCCAACGCTCCGATCACCTTGGTCATCTGGTCGACGGCATTGATGCCCGGCGCGCGGTGCATGGCACCGATCCAGGTCGACGAACCGGTCACGGTGATCAGCATCTGGATCGCGCCGGAATGGATCGTCCTCACGTCCATCCCGCTCGGCTCACAGACGATCGTGTAGTCCGCCCCAATGCTCCGTTGGACCAGGTCGTACGCACCGACGCCACCCTGCAGTTCTCCGACGACCCCGGTCGCCAGCAGGTCCCCGCGCAGCGTCGCTCCGGCACGAGAAACGGCGACCGTCGCCGCCGCAAGCGAAGCAACACCCGACTTCATGTTTACGAGTCCGTGCCCGAAGATCGCCCCGTTCTCCTCGTAGCAGGCCCACGGATCGCCCGGGTAGTTCAAAGCCACGGGATCGATATCTAGGTGCCCGTTCAGCATCAGCGATGTCCCGCCGCCGCTGCCCCGGATCCTGGCAACCAGGTCAGGGCGCCCGGGTTCATCGGCAACGTCGATCAGCTCTGTCTCGACCCCGCGCTCCTCCATCCATCCCGCCAGGAATCGCATCGCGTTCGCCTCCTCACCGGAGAAGCTGCGGAACGCCTGGAGGTCCTTCATCAACTGGACGACCTCGTCACGGTCGATGCTGCCCTCGATCTGCGATTCGATAGATGTCGACATCTCACAACCCCCTTGAACGTTCGCGGTTACGTGGCCGCGGTCAGCGCATCATATCCACCGTCTAG
This sequence comes from uncultured Dehalococcoidia bacterium, assembly GCA_964537445.1. Lineage (GTDB taxonomy): Bacteria > Chloroflexota > Dehalococcoidia > UBA6926 > UBA6926 > JASLZO01. The sequence continues at coordinate 8,420 of CAZIBZ010000192.1, forward strand.
CGACACTCCGGCACCGCGTGAACGACTCCTAGAACTTCCGGATCCGGGTACCGTTCCTACGGCCACGCGATATCGGCTCGGTCGGGCATCATTCCGAATGATAGGGAGACCTCACGCGTGAAGGTCACGAGGCGAGCGTAAGATTCTCGGGTATCTGCGCTCCTGGAAGCCGAACCGAACGCACGGCCGCCCAGACGGTCGCCGGATCAGGGGGAAACGGGACCATGGCAACAGAACAGCGAGAGAACACCTGGCAGGACTTCGAGGCCGCGGTCGGGACGGACTTCTCCGGAGGAGCCTTCAGGACGGGGGCTGACCCCGCCGAAAAAGGGGCCATCCGGAAGTTCTGCGAAGCCCTGGAGATGGACTGCCCTCTCTACCACGACGACGAGGTCGCACGGCGCTTCGGACATCCCGGCGTCCCCGCCCCCGTGAGCATGATCAACTCCACCCTGGCGGCTCCGCCTATCTGGAGACCCGGTGACCCGACCCGCTGGCCGGACGCCGAGCGCAACACCATCACCGACTCCCTCGGGAACGCCCCCGGCATCCCCTTGCCGATTCCTCCGACCACCGCGGGCTTCGCCACCGACATCGAGGTCGAGTACGCGAGACAGGTCTATGTCGGCGATCAGCTGTCGGCGGGCGGCCAGAAGCTCATCTCGGTCAATGTGCGCGACACCAGCGTCGGATACGGCGCCTTCTTCGTGAACGAGGGCTGGGTCCGGAACCACAGGGGCGAACAGGTCGCCGTGACCCGGAACGGCCTCTACCGCTACAATCCCCATCCCGGCGGGACCCGCCAACCCGCGGGCCGCGGGTCAGATGGTTCCGCACGAAGCGTCGCCCGGGATGTGCCGCCCTCTGTTGCCAGCAATATCGACTGGGACTTCCAGCGCTACTTCGAGGACGTCAGCGAGGGCGACGCGGTCCCACCCGTCGTCACGAACGTCACGGTCCAGCGTCTCGTCATCGAGGCCGGGGCCAACAGGGACTTCACCCCCATTCACCACAACACCGAGATCGCCCAGGGTCAGGGAGCCCCTGAGATGTACGCGAACAACGTCTTCATCCAGGGCATGTGGGAACGCGTCGTCCGCGAGTACATCGGTCTCGCCGGCGTCATCCGAAAGGTCGGGCCGTTCCGCATGCGCATCTTCAACCCCGTCGGCGAGAACGTCGTCACACGCGGCACCGTCGCACGTAAATGGCAGGACAACGGTCAAAACTTCCTCGAGCTCGACATCCGCAGCGAGCACTCCGGTGGTGTGAGTGTCGGCCCGGGACCCGTCGCGGTGACCATTCCGAGCAAACCCTAGGCGCCGATCTCCTTGGTACCGGGATCTTCCAGGCTTTTGGTTCGAAGCTGAACGCGGGTCGGGCCGGAGTCGCCGGGGTCTGGCTCAATGGCGGCTCGTTTCTGCACCGCGTGCAACCTGCCGTTTCCGAATGCCACCACCGCCGTCAAGCAGCACGTGTTCATGATCGTCGTCCAGGGGTTCGCCGACCCCTACACCATGGACCTGAAGGCGCTCATGAAGTGCTGCGTCGGAGAACTCATACCGGACGGTCGCATGATTCCGTTCTGTGCCTACAACAGCGTCGGCAATCGCGAAGAGGTCCGCGACGCGCTGATGGCAGGCGAGATGCAGTAGCGACAGAACCGTAGGGCGTTAAATGCTCCCCGTCCTGACCTTCGGCCCTTTCGCCATCCATATGTATTCCGTGTGCATGGTGACCGCCGTAACCCTCGGCGGGTGGCTCACGTACCGAGAGGCCCGGCGTCGCAACCGCCTCACTGACTCGACCCTCACCGTTGGCGTCATGGGGCTCCTCGGCGGGGTCATCGGCGCCAAGCTCATCATGATCGTCTTCCTCGGGCCGTCTGATTTCTGGCGGCTCCTGCCGACCCTCCCCTTTCAGGGCCTCGCTTTCACCGGGGCCATGATCGGCGGCTACATCGCCGTAGTCATCACCGAGCGCATCCTGAAGGTTCAACGCTGCACCGGCGACCTCGTCGCGCCATTCATCCCGCTCAGCCAAGCCATCGGTCGCCTCGGAAACTTCCTGGCCGGAGACGCCTACGGCCTAGAGACGACGCTCCCCTGGGGCGTGACCATGGCCGGCGCGCAGCGACACCCTGTGTGGTTTCGTGAACAGAAACCGGGTGACCTTCTTCGCCGTCGCGGGAATCGCTGCGATGCATCTTGGCAGTAGAAAACTCGAGGTTCGCGTTGGGTGAACGCGTCCATACCGAGCGAGGTTGGTCCTTCGGCACGGCTTTCCGCTTTACTGCCTTCCCATTCGTCGTTCTTAGCGTATTGAGCGTGGGTGGGACGATCGGCACAGACCCGGGAACATACGGTCCCGAGAGATCGTACGGATCGGAAGCGCCAGATCTCATGGCCCTGTACTTCGTTTGGTACTTGGCTGCCGGTGTTGGCCTATTGTCACCTCTCGTGGGAGTCGCGCTCTGGGCGATCGGGTGGAAGAAGGCACGGGATGGAGTCTTCGCTGGCTTCGGTCTCGGGCTCCTCGCACTGACCGCTACTTGTTTCGCGAATCTAGCTAGTGCTTTCTGAGGAAAGCGCGCCTGCCTCTCACGAGGGCCTCGCCGGGGTCGCGGTCGGCATCCTTGCCCTCACGGTCACGTGCTTCGCCAACCCGTCTCTAGCCTTCTCGTGATGAATGCCCGGCGCGGCTTGTGCGACGAACCGCTCCGATTCCAGACACGTCCGCTGGTAGCGCGATGACCACGAACCCCATCGCGCGCAACGTCTTGGCTGGCGTCATCGCTGTCCTCGGAAGTGCGCTCGCCTTTCGCGTATCGAGCGAGCTTGCTTACCAGCTGCAGTCCCTTCCCCTGCCTTGGTTTGCCAAGGATCTCCTGTTCGCCGGCGGGACGCATCTTGGCGTCGGTTGGCTGGTGGGCCGTCTGGTCTCGGGGAGGCTCGGCTGGTGGCTCCTCGCTCCGGTTGGCGTCGTGGTGACCGTGTTCCTTGGGGTGTCTGGTTTCGTATCTGACCCGTTGCCGATCCCAGTCGCGATTGGTGCCGCAGGGCTCGGAAGTTTCGTGGCGATGCGCCTACGCACGCGGGGCAGCCGTGGCGAGGCCTTCTGGAAGGTACGTGAAGGCTCCACGCTCATGGGGGAGCAACGTTTCGAACAAGCACTCGCCGCCTTCGACGCGGCGGTCGAATTGGACCCGGATAACGGAACCGCGTTGCTGGGACGCGCAGAAGCACTGGAGGCCCTCGGCAGGGAGTGGGAAGCATCGGAGGTCCGCGCCCAAAGAAACCAGCCGGGCATCTCGGGCCTTGCCCTGTTCCTGACCTCAGTGCCCCCGACGATCATGGGCTTCATGAGCACCGCGTTTCTGAGCGCGAGCGCGTCAGCCTATGACAACGACGACATGTATTCGTACCTCTTCCTCGCGGCGGTTTGGTTCCTTGGCGCGGGTTTCACGCTGATCATGCTCGTCGTCGGGCTATTCATCCTGCGGTTGCGAATCGGAAAAGGCATGATCAGCGGATCCGCAATCGGGATACTCGCACTTACCGTCACCTGTTTCGCAAATCTCAACTTGATCTGAGATTGCCCGACTCAAACCACGACTCGCGCATGCCAAACTTGGCCCATGCGCACCACCCCAAAACAACCTCTCAGCTACACGATCGCGAATGGCTTCATGCGGATCGTCTTCCGCGCCCTCTCACAGCGCCGCGTCGAAGGTGCCGAGAACGTCCCCGCATCCGGTGCACTCCTCGTCGTCTCGAACCACATCCACGCCCTCGACCCGCCACTGATCAACGCCAGCATCCCCGGCCGCCAGGTCCTCTTCCTGGCCAAACGGGAGCTCGTAGAGCGGCCATCCCGCTGGCAGCGTTGGTGCATCCTCCACTACGGCCTGATCCCTCTCGACCGCGCCCGCCTTGACCGTCGCGCCATGGCACAGGCGATCGAACTCCTCGATTCCGGGGGCACCGTCGGCTTGTTTCCTGAGGGCACCAGGAGCCGGACGGGGGTCCTCCAGCAACCCCTCGCGGGAGCCGCATACCTCGCACTCGCCTCCGAGGGCGCCCAGGTCCTACCGGTCGCCGTCCACGGCATCTCGGGCCTCAAACTCGGTCGCCGCACCCTCCTCAGGCGGCCCCGAGTCACCATTCGCATCGGCAGGCCGTTCGCGCTGCCCCGAGCGGAATCGGCCACGGACCGTGAGACGCTGCGTCAGGCAGGTGCCACGATGATGCGGCGCATCGCCGAGTTGCTCCCCCCGGACGCTCGTGGCATCTACGCGGACGACCCAACCCCCTAGCCCAACCCGTAGAATCAAACTACGAACCATCCGAGAGGCAATCACCCCAAATGACCACCTTGCTTGAACGACTCACCGAAGACCAGAAGACGGCCATGCGCGCCCGCGACCAGCAGCGGCTGGAGGCCATTCGCATGGTGCGCAGTGCCCTCCTGAACGCCGAAAAGGCGAAGGGGAAGGACCTCGACGACACGGAATCCGCCGAGGTCCTCGGCCGCGAGGTCCGTCAGCGACGCGAGGCCATCGAAGAAGCACAGAAGGCCAACCGCCCCGAAATCATTGAACACGAGGAAGCGGGGCTGGCCATCGTCATGGCCTACCTCCCCGAACAATTCTCCCGCGACCAGATTCTCGCAGAAGCAAGGAAGGTCATCGCGGAACTCGGAGCAAAGGGCCCCGGAGACCGCGGCCGCGTCATGGGGAAGCTGATGCCGGCTGTCCGAGGCAAAGCCGACGGCAAGGAAGTCTCCTCAGTTGTCGAGGAACTCCTCTCCCAGTAGTCCCGCCTCACTCGGCGCCAGATTCTACCTGGTGTCCTGGCATCTGCTGCCGCGCCCGCCCCGAGCCCGGCAGATGGCACGCCACCATCCGAGCCGGACCCCCGTCGATCTCGACGGGCACCGGATCCACCACGTCGCACAGACCCTCCATGAACGCCGGGCACCGGGGATGGAAACGGCAACCGGTCGGCACCTGGACCGGGCTCGGCGACTCCCCCGACAGCACGTCACGTTCCTGCAACCGGTTCGACGGGTCCGGCTCTGGTACCGCCGCCAGCAGGCCCTGCGTGTACGGATGCAGCGGGTCCTCGATCAACTCCTTCGTCGGGCCCTCTTCGACGATTCGCCCCAGGTACATGACTGCGGTCCTCGGTGCGAAATGCCGCGCGGTCGCGATGTCGTGCGTGATGTACAGATATGCGATCCCGTGCCGTTCTTGGAGTTCGTTCAATAGCGATAGGATCTCGGCGCGGCTCGACGCGTCGATCATCGACACCGGCTCGTCGGCCAGGATGTACTCCGGCGTCAGCACGAGTGCCCTCGCGATCCCGACCCGCTGGCGCTGACCCCCCGACAGCATGTGCGGGTACCGGTCCAAGAAATCCCCCGCGGGCCGCATCCGCACCTCGTCGAGCGCCCACTCGACACGTTCCCGCCGCTCGTTCCCTTTCCCGATCTCGTGGATGACTAGCGGCTCCTCGACGATCTGTTGGATCGTCATGAACGAGTCCAGGCTGGTGAACGGGTCCTGGAACACCCCCTGCGCCCGCTTGCGGAACGGCTTCAGACGCCCGTCCGACAGGCCCGTGATGTCCTGCCCGTCAAACAGGACTCGCCCGCCGGTGGGTTCCAGCAGACGCAGCGACACCCGCCCGAGCGTCGTCTTCCCAGACCCTGATTCGCCCACCACCGCCAGCGTCTCCCCCCGGTCCAGGCTCACGTCGACGCCGTCCAACGCCCGCACGATCGTCGTTCGGAACAGCTTCGCTCGAGCGCGGAAGTGCATCTCCGCCCCTTCGAGCTTCAGCAGCGGCATCGCCCACACCTCGGTACTCATGCGCGAGCCGCTCCCGAACTCCGGTCCAGCAGCCAGCACCGCGCCGTCGTCTCGCCCTCGGCCGCCCCAAGAACCGGCGCCGCCTCCTCCCGACACCGTTCGAACGCGAACGGGCACCGGGGATGGAACCGACACCCGGTCGGCGGATCGGTCAGGTCCGGCGGCGCCCCGGGGATGAACTCCAGCGGGTCGTCTGAGCGCAGCCGAGGGATCGCCGCGAGCAGCCGCTGCGTGTACGGGTGCGTCGGCCGCCGCAGGACGTCCTCCGAAGGACCGATCTCGACGATCTCTCCCGCGTACATCACCGCGATCTGATCCGCCAGGTCGCTCGCCAAAGCGATGTCGTGTGTGATGAACAGCGAGGCCAAACCCAGTTTCTGCTTCAAACGCTTGAAGAGATTCATGATCTGCGCCTGGACCCCAACATCGAGCGCCGATGTCGGCTCGTCCAGGATCACCAGGTTCGGCTCCATGATCAGGGCGGTCGCGATGACGGCCCGTTGCTTCATCCCTCCGCTCAGTTCGTGCGGGTACCGGTCGAACGTCTCAGGTGGCAGCTTTACCAGGTCCATGTACTCGCGCGCCGCCTCGTACGCCTCGCGCTTCGGCCGTTCCTTGCGAGCCGTCAGCGGCTCCGCGACCTGGTGTCCCACCTTGAACACCGGGTTCATCGACTCCGTCGCGCCCTGGAACACCATGGATATCTGACGCCACCGGACCCGCTCGCGGAAGTCGACCTCCGACAGGTCCATGATCGGCTCACCCGCCAGGACCACCGAGCCGTCGTGGACCGCCACGTTACGCGGGAGCAGACGCAACAGGGCTAATGCCAGGCTCGTCTTCCCCGAACCCGACTCGCCGACGATCGCCAGCGTCTCGCCAGCCTCGACCTCGAACGACACCCCGTCAACGGCCCTCACGTCGCCGTGTTCACCCGCGTAATAGAGGCGAAGATCCTCGACCCGAAGCAGCGGGCCGGTCGTCAAGCCCTGGACCGTCACGTTGCCCTCCCGCGCAGCCGTGGGTTCAATACCGGCTCCAACGCCAGCGCCAGCAGGACGAACGCCATCGCCGTGATCACGATCAGGAGCCCGGGCGGCAATATCCACCACCAGTACCCCACGTAGATCGCGCCGGTCCGGAACCCTTGCTCGAGAATCTGGCCCCAGGTGGGCAACGAGGGATCTCCGAGGCCCAGGAAGCTCAACCCCGCCTCCGCCAGGATCGCCGCAGGGGTGAAGAAGATCATCTGCGCCACGATGAACGGCGCCATCTGGAAGAACACGTGGCGGAACATGATTCGCCACCGTGACGCGCCCAGCGCCCGAGTCGCCTCCACCAGCTGCCCAGAGCGCATCTGCAACACCATCGACCGCAGAATGATTGTCAGCCCCGGCCATCCGAAAAGCACCAGGATGCCCATCACCAACCACAGCTTCTGGCCCAGGATGAAGATTAGGAAGATCAGGATCGGCAGAAGTGGGATGTTCGTCAGGATGTCCGACATCCGCTGGATCGTTGTGTCCGTCTTCCCGCCCGTGAAACCGCTGAGGATGCCGAAGAACGTCCCGATCGCCGTCGCACCGATGCTCGTGAGAATGCCGATCAGCATCGCAACCGGGAACCCGAAAACAAGTCCCGTCGCCAGGTTGCGACCCTGCGAGTCCGTTCCCATCAGCCCGTAGACGCCCCCACCAGCCACGAACTTCACAGACTCGATGGTGTCCCTCGGATCCGTCGTCGTGATACGAACGACCGCGTTGTAGTCGCCCCGCAACACTTGGAGTCCCGTCACCCCGGGATCGTTGGGGTCGGGGACCCCGAACACCACCTCTTCGAGGCGACCCCTGATTTCGCTCTCGGTTACGTCGAGGCCAAACTGGTTCTTCGCGAAATCCGCCGCCGCCTGGAACGCCACCGCATCGCCACTCAGGAACGTCCGTTGCGGGGCCTCCGCGAATCGGGTCACCGGCGGGGTTTCGTCCGGCCGGATTCCGCGTACCACCTGCTGCGCAAGCCGCACCGTCGCCCCATCAGGTCTCGTGATCGACATCGTCACGGTCGGCGGCCGATCGTGGAACGTCATCTCTCCGAGCGTCAGAGAGAGGAACGTCGGGGCCATGTCCGCGCGATAGGTGAACGGGAATTCGTACGTACGGGTCGCGAACCGTTCCTGCTCGAACACCGAGGTCGGCTCCTCGGACGTGAACGCGCGATGGCGCGGCTGCGTCGTCCCGTCCAACAGGGACGTCCAAACGGGCGGGACCGCCTTCGGGTTGTCGGCCCAGACCACCGGGTTGCTCCAGGACTTCAACCCGAAGTCCAGCGGGAAGAAGAACGGGACCGCCACCGATATCGCGACCAGTATCCCCAGCAGCGAGATGCCGACCTTGCCGGTCCCCGAACTCAGGACGATCCGGATCGCGTCGCGTGTCCTCATGGAGTCAGCGTGACGTGTACCGGATCCGTGGGTCCAGCACCACGTACAGGATCTCGAGGATGAACCGGGCCGCCACGTAGAGCAGCGTGAAGATGAACGTCAGCGCCACGATCACCCCTTCGTCCGCGGTCGTGATCGCCTCGAAGTACAGGCGGCCCATCCCGGGCCAATTGAAGACCGTCTCCGTCAGGATCGCCCCACCCAGGGACGCCGTGAGCCCCAGGATGATGCTCGTCGCGATCGGTGGCGCCGCCACTCTCAGGATATGGCGCCGCATCACCGTGCCCTCCGGAAGGCCCCGCGCCCGTGCCGCCGTCACGAAGAATTCCTGCGCTGTGTTCAGCAGCATCGTCCGCACCACGTACGTCCACGCACCAACCGACACCAGCACGAGCGTCATGATCGGCAGCAGCGCATGCCAGAGCAGGTCCAACATCCTCGCCAGTCCACCCACTGGCGGGGGGTTCCCTTAGAGGCCCTGGTAAGTAAACCGCCCCTGCTGTAACGAGAAGACGTATATCATCTGGATGCCGGCCCACCAGTCGGTCGCCGCCATTGGGAACCGCTTGCTCTCCGATGGCAAGGAGATGACTGTTATGTGCCATTTAATGGTAACAAAAATTAGTCTTCGGGTCGCCTATTTGATAGTATTTGATATCTATTTGATATCTATTTCAGTCTAGTTGATTCTATCCGCCTGCCCCGCCATCTAGCCCTCGGCCTGCCCCCCAGCCGTTAACCCCACCTACCCGCCCGCCTGCCCGTCCCCGCTTGCCCGCCCCACCCGCCATCACCATGATGATCCGGTCATAGGC
>CAZIBZ010000193.1:0-6725 GCA_964537445.1 uncultured Dehalococcoidia bacterium
AGCGGGACATGACCGAAGAACAGATCTTCGTATGTGAACTGGTGTCTCACAGCGCGGACCGGCTCCGGGTCGAGTTGTTCCTGAAGGCGAAGGAGCAGGGAGTTAGCGAGCGCGAATTGTCCGTTTTGCTCCTCGAGCCCATCGCGGACCTGATGCGATCGGCGGCGCTGGGGGAAAACTAAGCTCAACGCCGGCCGCTTTCAGCGTCGGCTCCACTATTCCAGGACTTCTTGGAGCACTCCTACCAGGTCGATACCGGCTTCCGTCGTCCGCTCGATCTTGAGCAGGCCGATGCGGAGCCGCGAGTCGATCGCAATCTCCAACAGCCCGCCATTCGCCACAACACCGAGCGCGGCGGGCGGGATCTCGGTTGTTGCAATGAACACGTCGACCATGACCTCTTGCTCAGAACCCGGACCCAACCAGAACGACGGGGTCTCGATGATCCTGCCGATCGGATCGCGATTGAGGCGCGCGCGATGGGTCAGAGCGGGGATGTACACCGGCACGGGCCCACCATTACTCACCGTGATGGCGCCTTCGAGTTCGATCCCTTCGATCACGGCGTCGACGGAACCTACAAGGTCCCGTTCAACCAACAGATTCAATGCCAATCCGCCCAGCGCCTCCGGCACCGGTCGGAACTTCGCGGACACGGAGGGGGTGCCCGAAACCGCAACACCCAGGTTCGAATAGCCGAGCCCCATTCCTCCGCTGGCTCCTACAAGCGCCAACAGGAAGACAAACCCGATCAGCTTCCGCACGACTCTCTCACGTTGGGCTTCCGAGTCGTTGCCCGATCGCTCCGATCACGCGAGAACGCCCTCTTCTCGCAACCGTGCGACATCAGATCCGCCCATCTTCAATAACTCTCCGAGCACGTAGTCGTTGTCCTGTCCCAGCGCGGGAGCCCCCATCCTGATCTCCCCTGGCGTCTCCGAGAGTCGCGCGCCGAACGTGGCATGCCCCAGCTGGCCCCACTGCGGCTCCGGGTGTTGAATGTCGGCAACGTAGCCCCGCTCTCGTAGATGTCCGTCGAAATACACATCCTCGGTCGTCTGGACGGCGCTCGCGGGTACGCCGTGCCGTTGGAGCATCGTCATCACCTGTTTCGGTGTCAGGTTGGAGGTCCACTCGGAGAGCGCAGCATCAAGTGCTTCCTGGTTCTCGACCCGAGCCGGCAGCGTGGCGAACCGTGAGTCGCCGGTCCACTCAGGTGCCTGCCCCATCGGCGGCGTCAGCGCGTTAACGAGGTTCCCCCACTCTTCCTCCGTCGAGCAGGCGATCGCGCACCAGGCGTCGACCCCTTTGCACGGATACACGCCGTGCGGTCCCGCGTAGCTCCTTGCGTTCCCCTGCGGTGGCGTGTCCACACCGTTCACGAAATGGTCCAGCAACGGGATGCCGAGCGCGTTCGCCTGCGCCTCGACCTGGGAGACCTCGATCAGCTGTCCCTGTCCGGTGAGTTTCCGATGGTACAAAGCGGTCTCCAGCATGAGGCCGCACTGCGCTCCCACAAAGAAGTCCGCGTAGTAGATCCCGCATCGCAGGGACGGCGGCGAGTCCGGATGTCCCCACAGGTGCGTGACACCAGATGCGGTTTGCGCCTGCAGGCCGAATAGGACGTGATGGGAGAACGGGCCGGTCGATCCCCACCCGGGCATGCTGATGTAGACGATGTCTTCCTTCACCTGCCGGAGGCTGTCGTAGTCCAGTCCCCATCGCTTCAGAGCCCCTGGTGCGTAGTTCTCCGCGACGACATCGCTGGTCGCGACCAGCCGTTTCACCAGGTCCTGGCCGGCCTTGTGATGGAGGTCAACCGTGATGCTCAACTTATTCCGGTTCAATTCGGGGTGCATTGGCAGAATCCCCGCGATACGAGACGTCGCATCGAACAACGATGACTCGATCTTGATCACTTCGGCACCGAAGTCGGCGAGTTGACGTGTCCCGTACGGACCGACCCATACTCGTGTCAGATCCGTGACCCGTATCCCATCAAATGGTGCCGACGACCCCCCCGACCGAGCCGTCCCTGCCCGCGCGGCCAGAGTTGGCGCTTTGGCCTCCGTCAGCACCTCATCCGTGTGCTCCCCGAGTCGTGGCGCAGGGCGGGAGATTCTCCACGGCGTCTCGCTGAAGCGCCCGGGCGGGCCCGGGAGCGTGTACCGGCCGGCGCTATCACTATCCACCTCCTGGAAATACTCGCGCGCGTCCAGGTGGACGTTCGCAGCGAGTCCGGAAACGGTGCTCACCGGAGCGGCCGGAATCCTACGCTTCTGCGCCTCGTCCACGAATTCAGCCACCGTGAATCCCGCTATGAACGCCGACACCTCACCGCTGACGAATTCTCCACTCTCCATACGCACCCGCAGATCCTGCCATACCGGGTCTTTCAGGACCTCGTGGTCCATCCAGTCCGCGAGCGCCTGGAACTGATTTGGCTGGATCGGCGAGAAGCCGACCCAGCCGTCCGAGCACTCGAATATCCCGCTCCCTCCTCCGGCACCAGCGCCGGGCCGCTGGGCAATGGTCGAGTTGTACCCGTACTGCGACACGATGAAGTGGATGTTGGCGTTCGCCTCTTGCGTCGAAACGTCGACATGCTGGCCGCGACCGGTGCTTTCTCGCGCGAACAGCGCATGCATGATGCCGAGCCCGGCGTGAACACCGGCGAGCGAATAACCAAGGAATGCGGGTGACATGGACGGCGCCTTCGTGGGGTCGCCCTGCAGCATCATCACGCCGCCCATCGCCTCGGCGTGGAGGTCCGATCCCAGGTATTCGGCGTGCGGTCCGGTCTGTCCGTACGGAGTCACCGAGCAGACCACGAGGGCCGGGTTCGCGGTCCGGAGATCTTCGAAACCGAGACCGATCCCCGTGAGGTAGCCCGGCGCGAAACTCTCGAATACCACGTCCGCACCACGAACCAACTCCAACAGCTGAGCGCGTCCCGCTTCGGACCCGACGTCGATCACCGCGCTTCTCTTGTTTGTGTGAAGTGCCAGAAATGGCAGGCTGTGATCCCCGTCCATGATGCCCGCGGCGAACGGCGGTATCGACCTGGAGACATCCCCTCCCGGTGGTTCGATCAGCACGACGTCGGCGCCAAAGTCCGCCAGCAGTCGTGATGCGTAGGCTGTCGGCAATCCACCGAGGTCCAGTACTCGAAGCGAGCCAAGTGCATTTCCATTGTTGGTTACGTTCGCCATCGTTCACCCCCATGCTGGCCAAGCCTGATGAGACCGGCGCCAGCGTAGCAATCGGGGAGGCGCCGGTTGCCCCGCGGTTCGGGAAGGTCGTCCCCAGGTGGCTGGAGGGCTAGCGCGGCACCGATGCTTCGACGATTGGTTGGGCGATGATCCAGAGGCTGATCATCGTGTACCCGACCATGAGGACCAGTATCGGAAGCTGGCTCAGAAGTGCCCGTCGGTGGCTGGTGAACAGGCGCAACGAAACGACGTGCGCGTTGTACACGGCAACTATGTGTCCCACGACGATCGCCCCCACGCCCACGAACCACGCGATCCGAGCGTTCACGATCCCGATGTCCGGGACATAGCTCGCCGTTCCAAGGATGTCCCAGCCCTGACCGAAAGGATCCGATACGAGCGGAATGATGAACTGTCCCTGGATGAGGAAGAACGAGAAGAAGTGCGCCAGGTGGTATGCGAACGCGATCGGAACCAACGAGAATACGAACCCCCGTGCCACCGGGCCGAATCCGGCCCCCCCTCCTCCGACGAGTACGACCATCCCCATGAATCCCAGGTACCCCCCGACGAACACGATTGGGAACAGGAAGAGGCCCGTGGTCCCCGCGATCGTGAACGCGGTCCGCCCCAGCGAAGGCATCGTGTCGTAGAAATCGAGGTTTCTGTCCACCCAGAAGGGAGTCTCGGTAAATCCGTCGAAGGTCACCGTGGCCAGCATCAGCAGGATCAGGATCATCTGCGAGGCCGAGATGCTCTCGCGCCTCAACAGGCCCGCGGCGTACGGCCGCAATGCAAGCCCCCTCTTGGCGGGGTCGGCCCGTGCGAAACACTCGTAGCAGTCGACACACGACCTATCGGGCTCCAGCGCGTCTTCGGGGCACTCGGCACAGGCATCAGCATCCGTCACACGCACTTCCAGCGGCGCCAACCGCGCGAAAACGCCGAACACGATCGAGAACACTTCGGCGTTTCGGATCCAGACCGTGGGACCGAACAGAAACATTCCCGCCCATGTGAAAGCCGAGTACGCGAGGGTCAGGAGCGCCAGATTCGACGGATCGCCGGAGCCCGCGTACACAACCTCAACCCACGCGAACGCCGCAAATGCCAGGGCCGCGGGCCACGCTCCCAATCCCTCTGGATACTCGCGGTGGGCCGGCCCCATCCACACCGGGCCGAACCGCAGCCATGCGGCCCCGGCCCACTCGTATGCCGTCCGCCAGGGGTTCAGAAGCGCCCAGACATTCCCGACGATGGCAGAGACATAGGCGATCCCGACCCACCAGAAGACCCAGACGACAGTTGGTCCAACGTTGCTTGTCGGCTCCTGGTTTCCCCAGAAGCCTGCGACGACCACGAGCACAAGGACCCCGAGGGCCGCTGCCCGCACGGGCGCCACCAGGACCGGGTGAGCCAACATTCGGAACCCGGCCCAACGAAAGAGGTCGATCCGCGGGTACTGTTGTCGTCTGGACGTTCCGCGAACGAACATCCCGACGATAACGAACGAGAGCGCCACGGCCGCACCCGCCCCCCCGATGTAGAGAGACAGGGGGACAGGGAGATCGTAGCGCTCACCGAAGCCGTGGGCGTATGCAGTATCCGGCGTGCCGACCAGCGCCAGGGCGACCAAACCTGATACAGCGATGGCCGATCGTGCCATCGTCGGTCTCATGCCCGTTACCTCGGGTTCACGACGAGTTTCGTCAGGTTGACCTCTCCACTTTCATCCTCTTCGTCGCTCTCGTGATCCTCGCCCTCGTGGTCGCCTTCTTCGACGGTCACCATCGTCATCGCGGATACCTCGTACTCGCAATGGGTGGCGTCGCTCGAAAGCACCGCCATGAGTTGATAGTCGCCGGGGGATGCGAATTCGACGCTGGTACTCGAACTCTCGACCATCTGCGTCAACTCACCGTCCGTGTAGAGATGCCAGTGGACAGAACCTGCCTCGGGTGGGTCTTCGAGGATCACACTTACGTCGAACTCCTTGGAGTTCATCGACGGAGCCGCTTCGATGCTGAGCCGTGGCCATAGGCCTTCGGGAATCTGTTCTATGCACATCTCTCCTGAATCAGCGTCGTGGTCATCATCTTCGTGCTCGTGCGACTCCGCTCCGAGTTCATGAAGCGTGATACTGAAACCGCCCGTGGCATCGGCTTCGAAGGTCATGATTCCAGGCTCGTCGGGCGCTGCCTCGGCCTCGATATCGTAGCCGTGGAGGTGGATGCTCACCGGTTCGTCGGCGCTCCAGTTGAAAGTGACGGTGTCTCCCTGTTTCACGGTCAAGTCTCCAGCGTTCGAGAGCGCCCCATCCACGATCTCTAGATCGAAGGTCCGGTCTTCGGGCTGTGCAGCTGGAGTGCAGGCGACCGCCCCCAGGAACCCCACAGCAGAGAGCGCAAACCACTTCGTGATGTTCTTCATTCCTGCCTCGTCCCTTTCATCGTCATTCGTTCTTGTTGTTGTCATTCAGCCTGGCGCCGCTGAAGCCGGCTGCGTTTCCGTGGCCGGATCGGCCAGACCGCGAAGGCCACAAGCGCCAGCAACACCACCATCAAACCCCAGTTGAAGCCGGTGCCGGTTGCGGTGATAGGAATCGGGACTTCGAACGTCCCGTCTCCCGGTACGGCAGAGCTGGCGATCTGTCCCTGAAGGACCCGGAGCCCTGGTTCCTCTACCGTCAAAACGCTTACGTACCCATTCGACCCTTCGATGATCGGGGCTCCTTGCTCGGGCCCTACATCGGATGATTCGCCTGATTCGTCCCGAAGCGAGACCATGACGGTCGCATCCGGGACCAGAACTCCGGAGGCGCCCTCCGTCACGAAGACCGTCACATGGACGTCGCCGACGGCGGTCGTCGATCTCACTCGAACTTCGAACGGTCCTGCCGGCCCCACGTACACCTGGCGCTCCGACCCGTGAACTCCATGGGCAAGAACAACCGTTGATTGGAACACAGTGCAGAACAGTACAAGCTCAAACGCGCCGAGGAGACGAGACAGGGCGGGTGTTCGACTGCGCAACAGGTACTCACTTCAAAGCCGTCGCACTACGCCGACGGCCGAATCAAACCTAGCTTGTGGGCGATCGGGGAAGCTAAATCGCCCTGGGCGGTGGAGTGTCTGGCGTCGAAGACCACCCGTCGAAGCGCCATCGCATCCGGGGTCCGGACCCGGTCGTGGCGCGAGAAACGGCGAAGAGCGCCAGGAGCGACGGGAGGATCGCCGATGCGCCCAAAAGGTTGGTCATCGATCCGGCGTGCTCGTCACCGGAAGGCAGCGACAGGGCGCCTTCTGCGAGATCGCCGTATCCGTGGGCGTGAGAATACTGATACGGGTGAGTGTGTTCGCCCGTTCCGGAAATGTACAGGTGCGCGTGCCCGGGCAATCGCTCGTGGAAGTGGTGATCGGTGAGCGGCCCGTAGACGGGGAAGAGCACTCCCAACAGCGCAATGCCAAATAGGAGCCGTCCCGCGATTCCCAAGCGCCGCATCACTCGGTTCCC
>CAZIBZ010000194.1:0-3376 GCA_964537445.1 uncultured Dehalococcoidia bacterium
AGGGTCTGGGATGACGAGGTCCACTGGAGGGGCCCCCGCGCTGCCTCGTTGAAACGGGTCAATCGTCAGATGGCCTTTCCGTCCGCCGATGCCCAGAATACGCCTCACCACAGCTTCCGGTCCGGAATACGCCAACTGCTCTTCAAGTTGGCCGATCCTCGCATTGCATGCCTTGCACACGCGGTCCGTCAGAGACGGGAAGTTCCGAAACTCTCCGAGCAAGTGAGGTATCGCGTGTTCTTCGTTGAACGGGCCTTCTGAGCCGCAGTAGATGCACAAGTTCGGCATGGTTTCGCAGCTTCGAGGATCACCAGCGTTCAGCTGGAGGAAGTGACTTCGCGATTCCTAATCATCGCCGTCGGCTCGCATGGGATCTTCGGGCCCCGTCACTTTGTCGAAGAAGGCGACCGTGTTCTCGTACTTTCGGAATGCCGCCGGTCCGATCGGCGAGTCGGAGAACCTCCGGAGCATCTTCGCTCGGACTTTTTGGATGACGCCTGGTGCATTCGGTTCGGCTTGGACAAGGATTCGCGGCCACGCCACAGCCCATCCGGAGACCGTTGAATCTCCGCGCATGGGTATGTCGCATCGCTCGAACCCGCCCAAGGCGTGTTGCGCATCCGTTTCAGACCCCGCGAGGGCATCGAGAGCGAAACTGGCACTCGGCGCAGCATGGACACCAAACCAGTCCGATCTCGCATGCCATTCTGAGACCTCATCCACAGCTGGCCCCATGATCAAGCTGTGTGTGCGATAGAACTCGCCTAGGCTAAACGCGCCTCTGAAGTAGAGTCCGACCAACAGGCTGTCGAAGAACCACCGCGACAGCAACTTCGGAATCTCGCCAACTAGCCGAAGGGGATCGTACTCTCGTGACAAGGTGGGGTCTCTGGGAAAGGGGATCGTGAGTATCACGGTGTCCGACACCGTCTGCAGCTCGATCTTCTCGTACAGATTGAAGGTTCTAGTTTCAGCTTGCCCATCGTCCGCGAGAACTTCGATGTCGACCGGACTCGTCCGCTTGACAATCTGATCCAGGGCTCTGAGCCGATTGCTCCAGGTCTCCACAGCCGACGAAGCGTCTGTGCGAGCAAGGATCCCTTTTGTGCCAAGAGCGTCAAGCATGGCGACGATACCCCAAGTCGGGTCCATGTGCTGACTTACGTTCACGGCGGACCTCATGCCTGACGGCGACAGCGACTTCTCTTGATCGGCCCGACCTAGCGCGACAACCCACGGCATGTCTGTCTTCTGCGCCAGCAGGAACATCACCTGAAACGCAGGCAACGCTGGCGGCACCGCAAACACAGCCTATGTTAACGCGCCACACTGGACGATGCCATCTGGGAAATCCGGCATGGCTGTATCTCTCCTCCGTCCTGGGGGAGGATCAGGTGGCTCTCTGGCTGGATCCGGACGCGCCGCTGATACCGGGGAGGGTGAACGTGGCGCCGGTATCCCTGATCGGAGACCGGAGCCCTCAGTGTGACCTGTTCGTCTCGACCTGGGCTCTGAGCGAGAGCACGCGGGCATCTCAAGACTTCGTTGCGGACCGGGACTGGTTCGGGGCCGATCATCTGCTTCTGGCTTATTCACAAGGGGACCGTATCTTCTCGGACAGCGGGCATCTCGGCGAACTCGCGCGTGACGCAGGCGCAGTCGAGGAGAGCATCGACATCCTCGACCCGTTTCCCACCGACCACTTCTACGCGTTTCGCTGATGCGGCAGGCCGTCGTCCAGCGTCGTCAGAGACCCCGGCTCCACGCGTCGTACGTCGCAGTGGGCAGATCGGCAACGGGCGTGAGCGCGTGATATGCGCATGCTCCGTGGGGATTTGCCACGTTCATGGAAGGGCACCGATCGGATGAAGATTTCCTTCATGACACAGGCCTACCCCGATGCGCCTTTCGAGGAGGTCGTCGCGCGACTCGCAGGCGTGGGGTACGACGGCCTCGAGCCGTTGGCCGGCCCGGAAGGCCAACTGAAGCCCTCCGAACTCGGCGACGGTGACCGGCGCGCGATCAACGCGTTGCTGCGCGACCACGGCGTCACGATCCCAGTGTTGAACCCGTACAAGGAGTCCATGGTGCTCATGGGCCGAGACGGCACCGCGCGTCGGTTCTACGGCGACATCATGGACCTCGCCGTAGACATCGGTGCATCAACGGTGAACTTCCTCAGTGGATTCCTGCCGGACGGCGATACCGAGGGATGGCGAATCCTCATCGACTCGGTCAAGGAGTTGTGTCGCTACGCTGAGTCGTGCGGACTGAACTTCGCGATCCACAATCACGAGGCGACCATCCTAGACAGCGCCGAGAAGTGTCGTCTTTTCATCGACCACGTCGACTCGCCGTGCCTGCGGATGACGTTCGACGCGACCAATTGCCATCTTCTCAACGGCGACGTCGTCCGGGAAGTGGGCGCTAGCGGAAACCGCATCGCTCACGCTCATCTCAAGGGACTGCGCGGGAGGTATCCGCATACGGAGTTCCTGGTTCCCGGCGAGGGGGGTGACGAGATGGACTTTCCGGCGTTCGCACGGGCGCTCGGCGACATCGAGTATTCCGGATACGTATCCGTCGAGACCTTCCCGCGGCACCGCGACGATAAGGACCGCGTCGCCTACGACATGATGCACGCCGCTCTGACGGCTCTGAGCCTTCGAGGCTAGTCGCCCGCCGATTTACGCCAGGGCCCACACGCCCTCCCTACCCTTGAGCGCGATGTGCTACATATTTGTACGAGACAGGAAGCCACGATGGGATAGAGAGGGGAAGCCGATGACTACTGAGGACTCAAGTGGGGGATCGAGCGAGGCCCCACGCCCTGACACGTCCGCTTCGAAGTCGGCTACGGCAGTCTCCATCGACGGCACAGGTATCCTGCGGTCGATCGACCGGGACCTTGCCTTCTATCGTCAGCGTCTCTTCACCACGTATGCGCTCATTCTGGTTGAGGATACGCGAGTATCGGTTGGAGAGCCAGAGGTCCGGGATCCGTTGACGGAGCTACTTCGAGTGGGAGCGCGAGAACTCGTAGCACGCGCAGTGCAGGCGGAGTTGGATGCGTTCCTTGCCGAGTATGAGTCGGTTCGTGATGCGCGGGGACATCGCCATGTCGTGAGGAACGGGTATCTCCCTGAGCGGGAAGTGCAGACAGGCATCGGTTCGGTATCGGTTCGTGTGCCGCGGGTGCGTGATCGGAGTGGATCTGGGATCCGGTTCCACTCGAATCTGCTTCCTCCTTACCTTCGTCGCTCGAAGAGCGTGGAGGAATTGATTCCGTGGCTGTATCTCAAGGGTGTGTCCACGGGAGACTTCTCCGAAGCACTCTCGGCACTCTTGGGAACCGACGCGTGCGGTTTGTCCTCCT
>CAZIBZ010000195.1:0-7780 GCA_964537445.1 uncultured Dehalococcoidia bacterium
GACGTCGGCGGTGCGGAGGTCACCGGATGAGCTCGATAAGCCTCAGCGGCCGCAAACTCGTCGATGCGCTCTGGTTTGGATCGCTCCGGCACGGTCGCCCATTCGGGTTGCTCGAGTAGGTCTCCGGCCCCGACCATCTGCGCGAGGCGAGGGAACATGGCAGCGCCTGAGGTGATCATGAAGTAGCCGTCCAGACACCCGAACACGCCGGTTCCGAGCGCCGACGCGGGCCACGCCCGCGACGACACGTCGCCCGTGTATTGATGGCTCATCAGGTAGGGCATCCGTCGGTCGATCGCGCCCATCCAGGTTTCGAACGCGCTTACGTCGATGTGGTCGCCCTCTCCCGACGTTTCCGCACCCACGAGCGCGATCGACGTGGCGGCGGCAGCCACGGATCCGATATGGAACGTCGGCACATGACCCGCCAGATTCAACGGTTCGCGTTCCGGGTGACCGGTGTTGATCATCGCCCCGCCCATCCCGTAGAACGTGATGTCGGTTCCCTTCCAGTCCCGGTACGGGCCGGTTTGCCCAAAATTGCTGATCGACGTCATCACCAGCTTCGGGTTCAGGGCGCTCAACGTCTGGTAGTCCAGTCCAAGCTCCGGCATCACGCGCGGGCTGAAGCTCTCGATCACGACGTCTGCCTTTACGGCGAGTGCCTTCAGAACCTCGCGTCCGGCGGGCACTTTCAGGTCGAGTGCCACCGAACGTTTGCTGGTATTCAGGTACAGGAACAACCCGCTCCGTTCGATGCCGGCTTCGTTCCCATAGAAAGGCGGGATGTCACGCGCCGGATCGCCGACCATCGGCCGCTCGATCTTGATGACGTCGGCGCCATAGTCGGCTAACAGCCGAGTCGCGAACGGCCCTGCCGTGTACCACGTCAGGTCGAGTACGCGAACGCCGGAAAGCGGCAATGGAATCGACATGCCGACCCGGTCCCCCCTACCCCCGTAGGTCCGCCGGGCCCCGCCCGTCGGAATGCAGCATTATGCCACCGCGCGTTTGGCCGTGGAAGAACGGCTCGGATGTCCGGTCAGGGGATCGATTCGTCGTAGTCCATGCCGATGTGACCTAGTTCCTCGAACCGCGCGTATCGGTCGTCGCTGAACCGGAGCAACTCCCGGTACACGTACTCGTTGTCTTCGCCCAGGCGCGGTGCTGCCCGCTCCAATCGATTCGGAGTACGCTCCGCTCTCCAGACGACGCCCGGGTGCAGATGCGTCCCCGCCTCCGGATGGCTCAGCTCTTCCCAGTACGCGCGATCGGCCAAGTGCGGGTCAGCGAACGCATCCCGTTCGTTCATCACGGCGCCCGCCCGCACCCCGGCTGCCTGGAGTGCATTCATCGTTTCGATGGGGTCACGGTCACGGGTCCACTCCGTGATCGCCTCGTCGAGAGGGTCGTGATTCGCATGCCTGTCCTGGAGCTTGGCGAATCGAGTGTCTCCGTGAAGGTCGGGCCGTCCCATCACCTGGCAGAACGAAGACCACTCCTCTTCGGTCTCGACCGTGATCGCGATCCACCGATCATCTCCCTCACACCGATAAACACCCTGCGGCGCCGCAACGGGGTCACGATCGCCGCCGTACTCGTGGAGTCTCCCGTTCATCGCGTAGTCCATGACGTATTCACCAAGGTAGGTCGAAAAATTCTCAGCAGTGGAAAGTTCGATCTGGAGCCCCTTCCCGGTCCGTCTTCGTTGACGGAGCCCCGCGGCGAACGCCAGGGCACCTCCAACACCTGCGGCCGGGTCCGCTGCCAGGCTTGTTCCGCTAGAAGATGGGTCCTCGCCGGGATACCCGAATACCGAGTAATGGCCCACGACGGACTCCATATGGCTGCCAAACGTCCGGTATCCCTTGTACGGCCCACTCAGACCAAACGCCGGCATGCGGACCATCACCAGCCCGGGGTTCACCTTCGACAACCGTTCCCAGCTCACGCCAACACGGTCCATCGTCGCGACAGCATTGTTCTCGATCAGGCCGTCCGATATACGGACCAACTCCTCGAGGACCTCCTGCCCGTCGGGCGTGGTCAGGTCCACGGTCATGCTCAGTTTGTTGCGCCCGTGGGCATTGAACAATGCGCCTCGGTTCCACGGGCGCGCACCGGGGTCATGATCCGGGAAACCGCCCCCCTGTCCCGACGCCTGGACCATCTGCTTCGTCGTCCGTGCGATCATCCCTCGTGTCGTCGAAGGAAAAAACTTCGTCGACTCGACCCGGATGATCTCCGCGCCCCACTCCGCCAGCAGTTGCGTCGTGTAAGGCCCTGCCCAGACGACCGTGAAGTCGAGGATCCGGACGCCTTCAAGCGGTAGCCGTTTGCGGCTCTTGTCTCGCGTCACCGGCGATGGCATCAGATAGCGCCTTCCCCACGGAGCCTCGCCACGTCGTCAGCATCCATGTCAAGAAGTTCGCCGAGCACCTCTTCCGTGTGTTCCCCCAGCAACGGCGCACGCCGCCTTGGCCCGTCCGGTTGCGTCTTCTCGGACGCTTCGGACGTAATGCGGAAGTTGTACCCCGGGTACGTGACGGGCCCTGTCGTTGAGTGGTCGATCTCCTGGAAGAACTCTCGCGCCAGGAAATGTTCGTTCGTCACGAAGTCTTCGATGCTGTTGATCGGACCTCCGTAGATACCGAACCTATCGACCTCATCGCGGATCTCCGACCGGGTGCGCTCGATGAACCAGCCGATCGCCAGCGCCGCGAACTCATCTACTCGGTCGGGATTCGCCCGAGCCGCCGGGGTCGACCAATCCGGATCGTCGACCAGGTGTTCGGCCCCGATCATGCGGGCCATCGCCGAGAAACGGGGTGCCACTAGTGTCGTGAAGAAGAATCCGTCCACGCACGGCCAAATGCCTGATCCCAGCATCTGACCGACGGCTGGACGTGTCGAAATAGTCCCTGAGTATTGGAACCCGAGAAGGTTCGTCGTCCGTCGGTCGATTGCTCCCATCCACGTCTCGAAGAAACTCACGTCGATGTGATCGCCCTCGCCCGACTCCTCCGCCGCCAACAACGCGATGGCAGTCGCGCTCGCCGCCGTTGCGCCAACGTGGTATGAAGGGATTCGCCCGGCCACCTTCAGCGGTTCCCGGTCCGTATGACCGGTATTCAACATCGGCCCGCCCATCGCGTACAGCGTCAGATCGGAGCCTCTCCAGTCCCGGTACGGGCCCGACTGGCCGAAGTTACTGATGGACGTCATCAACACGCCAGGATTCCGCGCGCTCAATGCCCCGTAGTCCAGGCGTAGCTCTTGCAGCACACGTGGTGAAAAACTCTCGACGACGACGTCCATCTTTTCGGCAAGCCTGAGCGCGGTCTCGCGCCCTTGCTCGGACTTGAGGTTCAGCGTGATCGACTTCTTGTTCGTGTTGAGGAACATGAACAACCCGCTACGCTCGAGGCCCGGCTCGTCCTCATAGAACGGCGCCATATGTCGGGTCGGGTCCCCGGTTCCCGGGCGCTCGACCTTGATCACCTCGGCACCGTAGTCGGCCAGCAGGCGGGTCGCGAAGGGCCCCGCAGCATGCCACGTCAGGTCCAGGACACGGACCCCGGAGAGCGGTAGCAGGCTGGAGGTCATTTCGTTCGTTCAGGCGGAGGCAACCGCCGTCATCTGCTCAGATACGAACGCCTTCATCAGCCCGACTGCACGGTCCGTTTCCGGCCCCGGCTTCGCGGCGAACAGGTGTGGGGCGCCCTCGAACGGCTCCAGCTGAACGGATCCGCCGGCAGCCCGGTACGATTCGCTGGACCGTTCCGGGATCGACATCGGAACGTTCGCGTCGGCGGTTCCCGGGAGAATCAGGATCGGAGGTTTTTCGACAGCCTCTCCACGGTCGAGCGCGCCCTGGGGATTGCCTTCCCGCATTGCATCCTCCGACAGGAAATACGCCTCGGTGGCCGTCACGAGATTTTCCTGTCCGGTCTCCTTCGCATAGACATACCTGGCGTGGGGATCGATCACTGGGTAGAGCGTCATTATATAGTCGATGGACGCGTCGACTTGGTCGCCGCCCTCGACCAGGTCCCCCGCATATCGCGAGTCGAACGGGCGCATCGCCGAAAGGATCGCCGTCTGTCCGCCGCTGGAGTGACCAACCACTCCAAGTGGTCCATCGGGATCGATGCCAAACCTCACGGCATTCGTCTTGACCCAGCGAATCGCGCGATTCAGATCGGAGACCTGTGCCGGGTAAGGGTGGTCCGGCGCCAGGCGAAAATCGATCGCGATGACGGCGAGCCCTGTTTCGGCCAGCGGTACGTCGACGCTCTCTCCGCTCGTGAGGCTCCCGAAATTCCAGGCCCCTCCATGAACGTCGATCAGGGCCGGGAAGGGCCCCGCACCCCGGGGCCTGTAGACCCGCGCCGCCAGATCGTCTCCGTACGTCGTGTCGATCGTCTCGATGTCGAAGTGGGCGTTCTGGTCGTATCGGTTGCTGGCTGCGGTCATCGGCTCGTGCCTCCGGGGCTTCCTCGACGGCGCGTTATCGGCGGATTGTACGCCCCGCCCGGTCAGCCTATGGAGCCAGACCTCTCGCCCGACGTCGAGCCGCGTGCGCCGTTCGGCGTCACCAGGAGCAACAGCGACGGCAGCACCACCAGCGAAGCCACCGCCGCGAGGAAGATCATCACGGCTGTCAGGATTCCGTACGACGCAAACATCGGCATCGGCGCGAACGCCATGATCGAGAAACCCAGGATGCTCGTGGTGGCGGAGGCGATCAGGGCTGCTCCCGTTCCGCCGGCGGCGTGTCGTAGCCCTTCGATGGGATCGCCCGCGGCACGTTCCAGTTCCTCCCGGAACCGCTGCGTCATGTGGATCGCGTAGTCGATCCCGACGCCGACCGAGATAGCCGCGATCGTCGCGGTGATGAAGTTCAACCCGAAGCCGAACGCGAACATGAACGCGTACAACCACGCGACCACCAGCGTGATCGGGATGATCGTCACGACTCCGTATCGGATGGAACGCATGGCAACCACCGCGATGATCAGGCACGCAATGACGGCGATCAAGAACGCCTTTTGCAGGCCTTCGGTCGTCGCGTCCAGCCCGGCTTGCCGTGTGTACGGTGAGCCGGTGAGCCCCGCGAGCGAAATCGAGGGGTGCCGCTCGAGTCCGGCAATCGCGTCGCCAAGCGTTTCTCGGGACCTGATGACTGCCGTCTGGCTCCGCGTCCCGGGGATCCCGAGGATGAGGCTCATCGCGTCTGAGCGGTTCCCCTTCGGGTCACGATAGAACGTCTCACCGACCTCGGCCGCGTCATACACGTTCTGAGTCGCGCTCAACGGCACGCCATTCGCTGACACGTAGTCGTAGATCGCCTCGAGTTGATCACGTGAGGCTGGCCATCGATACCCCCGACCCGAAAACACAAACTCGTTGAGCCCTTCACCATCAACTGCGATTGGAACTCCGCTCACCGCCTCGATCTGCTCACGCGCGTAGTCCGAGCGGATCGTCTGTTCCAATACCGAGAAGATTGGGCGGGCGTTGAACGTCGGTTCACCGTCGTCGTTTTTCGCGACGTACGGATCGTTCGCCAATCCTCGGTAGAACTGATCGATCGCCGTCAACGCAGCGGGGTCCGCGAGGTCGCCCTCGATGAAGATGACCGCCGGTTCCCCACCAGACTCCCCGATGTGGACGTCCACTTTGTCCAGGCTGACCGTGAAGTCGGATCCGCTCTCGAAGAAGTCCTCGACGTCAAACGTCGCTTCCAGTTGGAACGCGAAGAACGCAGCAACGGCGGTGACAACCACGATCACAGGAAGGACCGCCAGCCGCCAGCGGGCTAGGCGAACGACACCATCGGCGAGTCGCGATCCCGGCGGCGATCCGGAATCGGGTGCCGCAGAGTCATTCGAACCGGACTTCGCCGCTCGCCACCCGTCCAGTCTCATCAGGCTGACCGGGATCGCGAGCCCCAGGATCACGAACGCGGCGAAGATGGCGAGTCCGGCACCGATGCCGAACTGGACGACCGTCTCGATCGACGCGGAGATGTTGGCCAGGAACGCCATCGAGTCCGTCACCATCGCCAGCGCCAGGGCGCCGAATACTCCCCCCATACCGAGCCGCAGAGCCGTGCGCGGGTCGACCCCGCGGTGGTACTCCTGCCGGTATCGGTGGACCGCGTGAATGACGAAATCCGCCCCCAGCGAGATCATCGCAATCGGGACGATGAAGTCGAGCGTCGTTGAAGATTCGAGGCCGATGAGGTTCGACAGGCCCTTCAGCCAGATGATCATCGCCACGAGTCCGAGTGCCGTCAGGCCGACCACACGTACAGACCGCAGGCTGATTCCGACCACCGCGAGGACCATCAGGAACGTTGCCATGATGAACGGGACCGCCGTCGCGACCTCGTCCTCGATCTCCAGGCTCGCGTCGATCGCGACCCCCCAGAGCCGGTACGTCCGTTCCTCTCCTCGTAGGACGGTCTGGACGTTGCGGTTGAACTGTTCCTTCCCGATGGTCACGTCACCCGCTGTCGCGCCGATGCGGAGACCACCGCCGCCCAGCGAGGGGTTGTCCGCCACCACGGTGAAGAACATGCCGGGAGAGGTCCAGATATCGATGTCCTGGCCCAATGCCGTCCCGGGGATCGATGTTTTCAGCTGGGACAGAAAGTCACCCAGTGCCTCCGTCCGCGGGTCGTTCAGGACGAAATGGATGGCGAACTTGACCTGGTCATCGGTCGCATCCGCCAGGGAGGTTCCAAGCAGGGGGTGCACCCTCAGCACCTGATCGACCGCGTCTGCGATCGTGAAGATGCCGATGATGGGTACTTGGCGGTCCGTATCGAGGCCGTTGTAGAGAAGTGGCTGCGCGTCGACATTCGGCGGCGCCAGCTCACCGCCAGAGTCGGCCTCGCGGAGCCGGTTCCCGTTCTCCAACAGCTCCTGCAGGACGGGCTGGGTGAGAACGTCCCCGGTCCCATCCGAGGTTTCGATGATGAAGAACACGTTATGGGTCCGCGGCGGCATCAGCTCTTCGACCCTGTCCTGTAGGTCGTAGACGAAGCCACCCGGGTTATCTGACGCGTTCTCCGTCGGAGGCATCAGCGCCACCGGTACCACGAGCAGAGCCGTAACGACAGCAATCGCCAGAAAAAACTTCCCCGAATGCCGCTCCAGTGCCTCGGCGACCCGATGCGTGAGCGGTTCAGATCTTCCGTTCATGGTCATGCGTCGACGGTATCACGGGCCATGACCCGTCAAGTTTCTATACTCGGTTCCTACCCGTCAGGGGCGGAGTGAAAGCTGCGTTTCCTAGGCCTGCTTGGGGGAAAGTGTGACCGGAGAAGCATCGATCGCGTTTACTGATGCGATGAAGGGGTCCGTCGAGAGCTGGAAACGCAATCTCCTTCAACTCGACCGGCGTAATGCTCTGGTCTATTTCCAGCCCCGGCGGTCAGCGGTGAGCATCCTCGAGGAAGACCCCGACGACCTTCTCGAGCGCTTGACGATAGGCCGAAAGTCGCAACTCTCATTCGACTACGCGGAGAGACGGATTCCGGTGTCGAGTCGGGTGAGTTCCGATCCCAACAGTACCAGACTTTCAAGTCGTATCGATCTTCTAATAAACAAGGGGGGCCTTGACGAGGGATCGGGCGGAATTCAGCCGCCTTCTCGGTAGACATCCGTGTTCACACTTTCGCTCCGTCATGGGCCCGATCCGGCCTCGCGTCACCGGTCGCCTAAGATGAATCTGATTTGGATGATCTCGCCCTCCTCTCCTTCCTCGGCTT
>CAZIBZ010000196.1:0-9364 GCA_964537445.1 uncultured Dehalococcoidia bacterium
ACGGAGACGAAGGCAGCTGCACTGGCCGGAGTCACGACGGTCTTGAACTTCCTGATGTCCGGCGATCGGTACGAGGCTGATTACCGGGTGAATCGGATCCGCGCAAACTCCCAGGCCTACGTCGACTTCGGGCTCCACGCGGTGGTTTCCACGCGCGAGCAGATCGCCGAGATGGACCGCTATATCGGCGAGTTCGGGGTGACGAGCTTCAAGTTCTTCATGAGCTTCCGAGGTGAGGAAGGGTCGTATATCGGCTTGCTCCCGATCGACGATGGAGTGATGTTCGAACTCTTTGAAGCCATCGGGGCAAGGCCCGGATCGGTCGTTGCGGTCCACACCGAGAACATCGAGGTAGTTTGGTCCATTCGCCAGCGACTTCAGGACTCTGGACGTAATGATCTGAAGGCGTGGTCGGAGTCGCGTCCTGCATTTACGGAGGCGGAGGCCGCCGTGCGCGCGATGATGTTTGCCTACGAAACCGGCGCCGCTGCGTACATTGTCCATACCTCGACCGAAGAGACACTCAACGAGGTCCGGAGCTTCCGGGAGCGCGGCGGCGTGATTCACGTCGAGACGTGCCCGCACTACCTGACCCACACGTATGACTCACCCGTTGGGACCCTCGGGAAGCAGAACCCACCGCTGCGAGGCCCCGATGATCAAGAGGCGCTGTGGGAGGCGATAGCAGACGGGACAATCGACACGATTGGGTCCGACCACGCGCCCCGGCTCGGGGACCGGAAGCAGGGAACGGTATGGACCGCGTCGCCGGGCCAGCCAAACATGCCATTGATCCTGCCGGTGATGCTGAGCGAGGGAGTCAACGCTCGCGGGTTGCCTCTGGAGCGTGTGGCCGAGGTCACCTCCGCGAACGTGGCGCGAATCTTCGGACTGTGGCCGCAGAAAGGCTCGCTGCAAGTCGGGGCGGACGCAGACCTTGTGATCGCGGACCTCGAAGTCGAACGAACGGTGACTCCTGCCGCGCTGCAGGGCAGGGCCGACTACTCGATCTACGACGGGATGACTCTCCAGGGGTGGCCCGAGTTGACGATGGTTCGGGGCATCGTGGTTTCTCGGGACGGGCAGGTCGTTTCGCAACCGGGCCAGGGGCGTTTCATCCACCGGACGCTACCGGCCTGACACGGTTCGCCGTCGATGTCGAAGTGGGGTGCGGAACTCCTGGCAGTCACGGGGCCGCTGCTGCTCCTGGTGGTCGGGTGTCAGTCGGGTGCGGGCTCCGATGCGACGGTCGTGCGCGTGGTCGATGGCGATACGATCGAGGTACGTATCGGCCTCGGACAGGCGCGTGTCCGTTTGGTCAGCGTCGATACGCCCGAGGTTCGCGACCCGGCCGAATGTTTCGGCGAAGAAGCGTCAGAGCGCACCAGAGAGCTTCTGCGCCCTGGGACGAAGGTGCGGCTCGAGCGCGACGTCACCGACCGGGACCGCTTTGGCCGGCTTCTGCGATACGTCTTTCTGCCGGACGGCCGTCTGTTGAGCGCGGTGCTCGTGGCGGAAGGGTACGCGGAGGTCGTCTTCTATCCACCCGATCGCCGGCACCTCGAGGCCCTGATGGAGACGGAACAGATCGCGCGGGAGCAAGGCCGCGGTCTGTGGGGAACGTGCTGACCCTCCGTACAATCTCCAGTAACCCTCCGAGAGGGCCAGAAACGAGGAGCGAAGCGTGACGACGGTTGCGGCCGAGAGAGGGCGATCGGAAAGCCCCTCGAACGGTTCCCCGGTGATCGAGGTTCGGGACCTGGTGAAGACGTACGGGAGGGATACCCGTGCCGTTGACGGCATCTCATTTGAAGTTGGAGCCGGGGAGTTGTTCGGATTTCTTGGCCCGAACGGCGCGGGGAAGACGACGACGATCCGCGTCCTCGCGACACTCCTCCGCCCCACATCTGGCCAGGCGAGGATCCTGGGGTTCGACGTAGAGCGGCAACCCAAGGACGTACGTGCTCGTCTGGGCATAGCCATGCAGATGGCGACGCTCGACGCGTGTTCGACCGGCCGCGAAACGCTGGAACTCGCAGGCAGGCTGCATCGGATGTCGTCGAAGGCGATACGGGGCAGGGTCGATGAACTGCTGGAGTTGATTGGCCTAACGGGTGTCGCGAAGAAGATGACCGGCACATTTTCCGGCGGCATGAAGAGGCGCCTTGATCTGGCCAGTGCGCTCATGCATCGGCCGGAGTTATTGATCCGGACGAGCCGACCGAGGGTCTGGACCCGCAGAGCCGTATCGCGCTCTGGGAGGAACTGGAGCGCATCAGCGCTTCCGGCACGACCATGTTGCTGACGACGCACTACATGGAAGAGGCGGACCGGTTGTGTTCGCGACTCGCAATCATCGACGAGGGTCGAATCGTGGCGGACGGATCTCCTCCGGCGCTGAAGGCGACGATCGGAGCGGACACTGTGGTCCTGGAGTTCGATGCTGCCGGCGAGGCGCTCGACCGCCGGCAAGCTGAGGTCGAGCGCCTGTTGGACGGGGTCGTGGAACCGGATTCGGTCACGAAACACGCGGCCGGGGTAAACCTTGCGGTTGCGAACGCGGGGACGGCGATCCCGTCGCTGCTGCAAAAACTGGATGCCGAGGGGGTTCACGTCGCAGGTCTGCGGATGACCCAACCGAGTCTCGATGACGTTTTTCTGAAATACACGGGCCGGCATATCCGAGAAGAATCCGCGGACCAGCCGATGCCACCGCAGGGGTGGTGACTGGATCGGCATGAGCACGGTCAACGCGTTCGCCTTCGAGACGTACTACCAGGGGATCCGGACGACGCGCCGGTTCCTGAGGGTTCCGTCCAACTACGTCAGCATCATCTTATTCCCGCTGATCCAGCTGCTCGTCTTCAGCCAGCTGTACCAGGACATCATCCAATTGCCGGGGTTCGAGGGTCAGGCGAGCTATCTGGCTTATCTCGCACCCGGCCAGGTGGCGTTCACAGCGTTCATGGCGGTGGCCTGGTCGGGGTTCGGAATCATCATCGAGTTCCGTTCCGGGTACCTCGACAAGCTCCGATCGACGCCGATCCGCCGCTGGTCGATCCTGGCTGCCGAGATGGTGCCGCTGTTCTTCCAGGCCGCCGCGATGGCCGGCATCCTGCTGCTGATCAGCGTGCTGCTCGGGGCGCGGATCGCGACCGGCGTGGGCGGATTCGTGCTCATCCTAATGCTCGCGGGCGTGTTCGGCGTCGCGTTCGCCGGGGCAAGCTTCGTACCCGCCCTGATGACGAAGAGCGAACAGGCGACGACGACGTTCAGCATGTTGCTCTTCCCGGTGATGTTCATGTCGACGGCGTTCGTTCCTGCGGCGCTGATGCCCGGGTGGATGCAGACGGTGAACGACTGGAATCCCATTTCCTGCGTCATCGAGGCCATGCGCTCTCTGATGATCACCGGGTATGACTGGACCGCGATCGGAGAAGCCCTGCTTTCCCTCGCCGTCGTTGGAGTCTTGCTCCAGGCGTTGACGTTATGGGCCTTTCACCGGTTGTCGAGGTGACGATGACAACGGGACCACTCACCGGGACACGGATCGTGGACGCCACAGCGTCCCTTGCCGGCGCATATGGAGCGCGGCTTCTCGCCGATCTCGGCGCGACGGTTCATCGGCTGCGGGATACTCGTGGTCTCAGCCTTCGCATCGGCGGCCGCGAAGTCGCGGACTGGGCGCCGGGACTCCACCACGTGATCAACGCAGGGAAGGAATCCCTGGAATTGGACGTGGAAACCCCGGACGGGGCATTGGGGCTGAGGACGTTGCTCGCGTCGACCGACCTGGTGATTGAAGATGTCGGGCTTTTCGACGGTGCGGCCGCGCCAGTTCGCTGGGAAGAAGCTGTCGACGCCAACGCTTCACTCATCGGCTTGAGCGTCTCACCGTTCGGGACCACCGGTCCTTATGCGCTTCGACCGTCGAGCGACCTCACGCAATGGGCGTTGTCCGGACTCGCGTGGACATCTCCGGGAGTGCCGGACACGGTTACCGATTTGCCAAACGAGCCGCCGTTGGCGCCGACCGGAGTCTCGGTCCCAAGCATCGTTGCCGGAGCCGTCACAGCGGTTGCCGTGCTCTCGGAACTCAGAGCCGGAAGCGTGAAAGCCCATCGAATCGAGGTCTCCGAGTTGGAGGCGCTCGTCGCGCTGAACTATCACCCGGTGGCGCAGTTCGAATATCTGGGAGGCCTTTGGCCACGGGGGCCGAACATTATCGCCCGACAGCCCAACTGCTATCTCCCATGTAAAGATGGCTGGCTGGTGCTCGTCGCGATGTCGCCGCGCCACTGGGGGGAACTCGTCGAGGCCATGGGCAGTCCTGAATGGGCGATCGGGGACGCGTTCGAGAATGCGCCGAACCGAGCCGCGAACTGGGACGCGCTCGAGCCGTTGATCATCGAATGGACGTCAACGCGGACCGGCCGCGAGATCACGGAAGAACTCCAGGAACGGGGGCTCCCCGTGTACTGGTCAGCGAGGCTCGGCGAGGCTGTGAACTCAGAACAGGTGTCGGCCCGAGAGTTCATGCACACGGTCCCGGACTCCGAAGGTCGATCGATCTCATTCCCGGGCCTGCCGTTCAAGCTATCGGGAACGGGTGGCGTCCGACCTGAATCGAAACGATCTGACCGAGCCGTGGACTCCGTGGCCCGGACCGCGAGTTTGCCGCTTGCGGGAGTACGGGTGCTGGATTTCGGACAGTACATCGCGGCACCGTTCGCGGCGAAATGGCTCGCGGCGCTCGGGGCAGACGTCATCCAGGTCGAAAGTCGGAATAACCCGTTCGATTACCGGAACACGCCACCGTTCGCGGACGGAGTGGCAGGAATGAACCGCGCGGCGGGGTACAACGTCCTGAACGCCGGAAAGCGGAGTGTGGCACTCAATCTCAGAACGGAGCAGGCTCAGGATCTCGCCCGACGGCTGGCTGAGACCAGTGACGCCGTCATGGAGAACTACTCCACCGGCACCATGGAGCGGTGGGGATTGGGGTACGAAACGCTTCGCGCAGCGAACCCGCGCCTTGTCTACACCTCAATTGCGGCGTTCGGACGGACCGGTCCGTTGAAGGACTACGGCGGGCTGCACAGTATCGTGAATGCATTCTCAGGGCTGGCGGACGTGACCGGGTACACGGGAGGTCACCCGCGCATCCTCGGCTCCTATTTCCCGGACGTGGTTACCGGTACCTACGCCGTGATGGCGACCTTGGCCGCTCTCCGTGACCGAGAAAACACAGGCGCGGGGCAGCACATCGACCTTGCGATGACCGAATGCCTAATGACGCTCCTGCCGGAACCGATCCTGGCGCTGACGAGAGACGGTCGGAATCCAGTACGCGACGGCAATCATCACCCGCTTCACGCCCCTCACAACATCTATCCCTGCGATGGAGAAGACCGCTGGATAGCGATTTCCGCCCTGACGGAGACGCATTGGGCCGGGCTCTGCCGAGCGCTGGGACGCCAAGACTGGGCGGAGGATGCCCGGTTTACATCGGCAGCGGGCCGGAAATCGGTCGAGCAACACCTGGACGCCGCGATCGGAGAGTGGACGGCCGCACGAACGAGCGCCGACGCGGCACGGATCCTGCTCGCCGAGGGCGTGCCGGCGGCGCCGGTCTTGGATCCAAGCGACCTCGTCAGTGACGAACACCTCAAGGGGGCAAGAGGGTTCATCGCGCCGTTTGACCACTTGGAGATCGGGCCCCGGTCCGCGGCGGGAATTCCGTGGGGCGTCGACGGCGAACCTGTCGGGCGCCGAGGTCCGGCGCCACTGGTCGGCCAGTTCACGACAGAGGTGCTCCGCGATCGACTGGGACTGTCCGACGATGAGATCGCCGATCTCGATTCGGCCGGGGCGCTCACATGATCCGAGGAGGAGTTCGGCGGACGGCAACCCTGGTCCTGTTGGTGACAGTTGTCGGACTCGCGGCGGCCGCTTGCGCCAACCGGGTCCAGCCGCTGCCCACGCCAACGATCGAAGCGCTGGCGCCGATGCCCACCGTCCGCCCCACGGCTACGACTTTTGGGGGAACGTCCGCGAACGCGACCGTCACTCCGGAGGCCCGAGCCACACCGCAATCAGCGTCCGACGCAAGCGCCGCCACATTGGCAACGGCGGTTCCGGCTGCCGTCGGCGGGGGGTCCAACGACACGTTTCACTTCAGGGGGCCTGAGGACGCGGCCGTCACCGTGGCCGAGTTCGCCGACTTTCAATGACCCTTCTGCCAACTATTCGCCCTCGGGCCAGGGCGACGGATGCTCACGGAGTACGCGGACACCGGCCGCGTACGGTTCGTGTTCCTGCACCTGCCGGTCATCGGGGACGAGTCTGTCCGGGCCGCTGAGGCGGCGGAATGCGCCGGTGAGCAGGATCGGTTCTGGGAGTATCACGACACGTTGTTCGATAATTGGAACGGCGAGAATCAGGGTGCGTACGCGGACGAGAACCTGATCCGATTCGCGGACCAGGTCGGACTCGATCAAGCTGGGTTCGTTGAGTGCCTAGACAGCAGGCGGTACCTGGAGCGCATCGGAACGCACCGAAACCTTGCTCGGTCGATCGACGTGAGTAGTACGCCGACGATCATCATCGATAACCAGGTCCTTCCAGGGTTGCGAGATTTCGAGGAGTACCAGGAGCAGTTGGAGTTGGCGATCGCTCGACGGAGCGGGTAGGCGTTCGCCGAAAGTTCACGTACTGGTCCCCAAAAGGTCGAGTGCTAGCATTGACCCTCATTCCTACTTCCATCCACCTCTTCTGACACGAAAGGCACTCGATTGAACGACGGACCGCCCGTTCCGGTGCGACCTGAGGGACGCATCTTCTACGGCTGGTGGGTCGTTGTCGGCGCGTTCATGATCCAGGGACTCAGCGGAGCGCTGTTGTTCCAGTCGTTCGGTGCGTACGTGGTCCACCTCCGAAGAGAGTTCGGATGGTCGTTCAAGGCCATCGCAGGAGCGTTCTCGCTGTCGAGAGTCGAGAGCGGGATGCTTGGCCCAATCCAGGGTTGGATGATCGACCGATTCGGAGCGCGAACGATCCTTCGGTTTGGGTTGGTGATCTTCGCGGCCGGTTTCTTTCTCTTCAGCCGGATCGACGCCTTGTGGCAGTTTTACGGCGTGTACCTGTTGCTTTCGGTCGGTGCCAGCCTAGGCGGGTTCCTGACCGTGAACGCGGCTTTGGCGAATTGGTTCGACCGGCGACGGGCGACCGCCATGGGGCTTTCTTCCACCGGATGGGGGGTGGCCGGTCTGCTCGTTCCGCTCGTCGCGGTCTCGCTGGGGACGATCGGATGGCGCGATACGGCGATGTGGTCAGGCGTACTGGTGCTGGGGATCGGCATTCCGCTGTCGGGCCTGATCCGCCATGCCCCGGAACCCTATGGGTACCTTCCCGACGGACGACGACCGCGCGAACAGACCGAGGACTCCAGCGAAGATGACGAGTACGAGGCCGTGCGCGATTTCACCGCGAAGCAGGCGCTCCGCACCCGGGCATTCTGGCTCGTCTCGACCGGCCACGCGACAGCGATGTTCGCCGTTTCCACGATCGGCCTGTTGTTGATTCCACACCTCGAGGAAAACCTGGATATGTCGATCGAACGGGCCGCCCTCGTCGTCACCGTGCTGACGACGCTGTCGGTCATAGGACAGGCGACAACAGGATTCCTGGGCGACCGGATCGACAAGCGAAAGATCATCGTCACGGCGATGGTCGGACATACGATCGCGATGTTGGTGCTGGTGGCCGCGGACGGGATGACGATGGTCATGATTTTCGCCGTGCTCCACGGGCTGTCGTGGGGGTTCCGCGGGCCGTTAATGACGGCGATTCGGGCCGACTACTTCGGCAGGAAGTCGTTCGCCACGATCATGGGATTCTCTTCCATGATCATTCAGGTCGGGACGGTTTCTGGCCCGCTGCTCGGTGGGTTCGTCGGTGACCTGACGGGTGGCGACTTTCGACCGGCGTTTGGGATCATCGCGGCGTTCACGGCGGCGGGTGCGGTGTTCTTCGCGTTGGCGAAACCGCCCGTGCACCCGGACGACAGGGTGACGATGACAGTCAAAGCGCCGGCCCCGAGCGAAACCGCAGGACAGACGGCGTCTAACGTAGCCTGACCCGGAGGCGTTCGCCGCCGAAGGGTGTCGAAACCGGTACGATACGCTCACATTGTGAAGCGCTGCACGATCGCGTGTTGACAGATCGCCGGAGGTGGGCGTGGTCCAGGTCGAACGACAGACAATGACTCTGCGGATCGATAGCCGCGAGATCACCGCCCCCCAGGGCGCCACGATCCTGGAGGCCGCGAACGCGAACGGGATATACATCCCAACGCTCTGCTACGACGAGCGATTGAAGGCTTACGGCGCGTGCCGGATGTGTCTCGTGACCCAGGACGGCCGTCCCGGGATGCCCGCGTCGTGCGTCACACCAGCGGCTCCGGATGCCTCCTACCGGACAAACACGGACGAAGTGCTGGAGGTCCGACGTTCGGTCTTGAATCTTTTGATGTCGGAGCACCCGCACGGGTGCCTGACCTGCGATCGGATCGTGCACTGCGGGCCCAACGATATCTGTCTCCGTAACGTCTCCGTGACCAACCGTTGTGTCGTGTGTCCGCAGAACCAACGGTGCGAGTTGCAGGCAATGGTGGAGATTACCGGTGTGACCGAAACCCTTCTCCCATTTACGTACAGAGAACTGCCGGTTCGGCAGGACGATCCGTACATCGATCGCGACTACAACCTGTGTATTGCGTGCGCACGCTGTGTTCGTATGTGTGACGAGGTGATCGGTGCCGAGGCGATCAGCATGGTCGACCGGGGGGACCGGATCCTTCCCGGGACGCCGAACGACGTACCGCTTTCGGACCCGCTCAGTGGGTGCATATTCTGCGGAGTGTGTGTCGACGTCTGCCCGGTCGGCGCGCTGACCGAGCGCGAAAACAAGTGGGTTGGGCTGCCTGATGAAACCGTCACGACGGCATGCACTCAGTGCGAGATCAACTGCCAGCTGAAAGTCGAGATGAAGGACGGAAAGATCCTTCGCGTGATCCCTGACATCGAGGGTGGGCCGAACACCGGATTGGCCTGCGTTCGCGGAAAGTTCCAGCTCCTCGATGACGCGAGGCGCGAAGACCGACTGCTTTCGGCTCAAGTGCGCGGCGCCGATGGGGCGCTCACCGAGGTTCCGTTCGAAGATGCGATCGCCACTGCCGTTGAGGGATTCCGCGCCCGCGGTGGAGGGGCCTTCGCGTTGGTCGCGTCGACCTCCACGTCCAACGAGGACTCATATCTATTGGCCAAGCTTGCCCGCGACGGTCTCGGTTCGGAAAACGTTGCCG
>CAZIBZ010000197.1:0-5086 GCA_964537445.1 uncultured Dehalococcoidia bacterium
TCAAACTGGACGACGGGCAGATCATCGTGATCATCAAGGGCGAAGCGGCAACGTTCGAGCTCCCGGGCCCACTCGATCGTCGGTTCCAGCACCTCGTGATCACCCGAGATGCGGATTCCGGTGTGGTCTCGTTCTATGTCAATGGATTCCCGGTCGGAACGGAAACCCGGGCATCGGGTGAGGTGTCGGTCGACGAGAATGGCCTTTGGCTCGGCCAGCGACAGTCCGCCGTCGACACGTTCGACACGGTTCCCGACGAATACCTGATTGGCAGCTTGGACGAGGTCGTCATCTACAACTCCGCCCTCAGAGCGACCGACGTGACCCGTCGCTTTGAACTCTCACGACGTGACCGCGACTACGAAATAACGGCCCTTCGCTTCGCCGGCATCAACGACCAGTCGGGCCAGCTCTCCGTGCAGATGCAGGAAAACCAGGACGAGATGAATGGTCGGCTGGACGATGTCGATGACCTTCTCGACCTCCTCGAAGAGATGCTCTTTGACTCGCACCTCTGGGACGAGCGGGACCTGAACGTAACCCTTTGCGGCAGCATCGCCGGTGGAGCCGAAGTCGGCCGCACCGATGGTCTCAACGCCGAACTCGGGGTCGACGCCGGCCTTGGTATCGATTTCTACGGTAACGAGATCACCGGCAGCGCGGCTGTCTCCGGAGCTTCCGCGCTCGAAGCGAATCTGGCCGCGAGTTTGGGGCTTGATCTGACGGCATGCTTCGCCGGTGTTGATATCCGATACACGGATGCTGAAGGCTACGAGGATGAAGGGGAGGTGCAGGCTTCTGCACTCAGGGATGCCATCCAATCCCTCGCGACCAGCCTCGGGATCGACGTGGAAGATGCCGGAGACGACCTGACGCTCGAAGACGCTGATGACAATCTGATCGCCGCTCTCGAAGCGCTCCTTGCCCTCTCGAGTTTCGATGTCGACCCATCGGACCCGCTGGCTCCGGTTACCGACTTGGCCAACGCGCTGCCATTGCCGGTCGTATTGGCCGCGCTGCTGGACGATCCGGAAGGGGCGATGATCCCAGAAGACCTCGCCGGCCTCATCCCGGCGTGTGGCTAGGGCGACATGGGGCTGTTCGATGACCTCAGGGACGATATCTGCGATCAGGTTATCCCCGGCAACATGCCCGATCTGAGCTCCTTGAAGACCGAGGCGCAGGAGTTCCTGATACTCATCGACACGATCAGCACCATCACGGAACTGTTCGACGGCATCGATCTGGGCGACATCAACCTCATCGACGCAATGTCGACCCGCATATTCGAGTTGCCGCTCGAAGGACCGGTGGGTCCGCAGGGTCCTACGGGTCCGGAAGGTCCGCGGGGTCCGCAAGGCGCTCCAGGCTAGTCTTCGCACATAGACACCGCCTGAATGCGGACCGCGCTCTCCTAAACCAGCAAGTGCGCATCGCCGGAGGCGACCACGTTCCCGTCTTGGATCCGGCACTCCACCGAGCATCGGACCCTCGTTCGGCCATCCTCGGGGGTCACTGATTTCACCTCGCCTGTCACCG
Source organism: uncultured Dehalococcoidia bacterium (assembly GCA_964537445.1). GTDB lineage: Bacteria > Chloroflexota > Dehalococcoidia > UBA6926 > UBA6926 > JASLZO01. Next base: position 1,540 of record CAZIBZ010000197.1, read on the forward strand.
TAACCCGATCCCCGGGCCGAGCCGGGTGACGAAACCGCGACCGGATCTGGGCGTGCGCGGCCCAGTTGGCTCCGAATGCCAGAGTCAGCAGCTCAGACAGATAGCCGAACATGAACATCCCGTGCGCGATATTGCTGCCGAACTGCGTCCTCGCGCCATACGCCTCATCGATGTGAAGCGGGTTGTAATCTCCAGAGGCTTTCGCGTACTCAGTGATACTCGGAGTCGAGACGTCCTTCACCAGCGTGGGCAGCTTGTCCCCGACCTCCATCACGCGTCGTCCTCGGTAACAGGGATCATAACGGTTGCTCGCCCTACGAACCGCTCCGCACCTTCGACGGTCGTCGAGCCGAACATGTCGATCGCGACGATTCGCACTCCACGGTGTTCCCGAGAAGAATGAATCTCCGCCCGCACGTCCAAAGTCGTTCCGATCGGCACGGCGCCGAGGATCTCGACGTCCTGCCCTATGTGGAGGGTCCTCGGCGGCAGGATCACGTTTTCGAGGCACACTGCGTTACAGAGAGTCACAATCGCACCCGCGGCCGCGATTTCCCCATCGGAAGATGCAACTTCTCCGCCCTGCCCCACGGCGGCGTTGTAGCGGTCCACGGCATCGCGTGAAAATTCCACGCTCTCGGAAGGGAACGTCCATCCCACGGGGAGTTCGGTAATGATCGGTCGCTCGGTCACCTTTGCCCCCCGGCTACTCCTGAGATTCCTCGTTCGTGATCGCGAACGCGACTACGGCCGAACCCTGGACGCACAGGCGTCCGCGGGTTCCTTCGCTCTTCAATCGCATTTCTACGAGCCCCGTGCTCCCTTCTGTCCACCGCTTCGTAACCACGCCCGAATGATGGACATCCTCACCAACGAAACCCGGCCCTCTCGCTTCGTATGCGAAGCTGCGGAGTATCCCCTCCGGACCGGCCCAGCGGGTCGCGATCTGGCACAGAAAATCGGCCAGGAGGTCGCCTTGAGCGACGCGGCCAGGCAATCCTTCCTTCCGGGCATGGTCCTCGTCGTGGTGGATCAGGTGGCTATTCCTCTTCTGGGCACCGTAGAGGAAGACCTGAACCGAAGAGATACGTCGCGTGATCTCTGGCAACGGCATACCGACGGTCACAGAGTCCCATGAAGGCGAACGCGACGGAGGTAGGCCGACAGATTCGGCCCGCTCCCCTGCCCGTAGGTCGACGTCGAAGCTTCGACTCTCGGTGCCCGCCTTCGGGTTCAAAATGGCGGCTGTCGTCACCCGCTCGGTACTGACCGGATTCCCTTTTTGATCCGTCAGCCGCGTCTCCTTGACGGTGAAGACCATGCTGCCGGATCGCCCCTCCTTGTGGTACGCATCTGCAAAGTGGGAGCGACTCGTCAGGACGTCGCCGACCCTGATTGGACGCGTGAAGACGAAACTCGCGCCGGTGAGTCGGGTCTGAGCATTCGGAATCGGCGGACGAAGAGGGTCTGCTTCCGACGAAGGCAGTCCGTCGGGGCGCAGTTCCGACAGCGAGGCGGGCGGGAAACTTGGCACTCCCGAGAACAGCGGCGGTGCCACTATGTGTCCGTGCGGGCCGGCGGTAGCAGCTTCGTCGTTCAGATACAACGGATTCACGTCATCCACGGCGTAGCAATAGCGGGCGATCTGATCACCGGTCACGGGCGGAGATGTGATCGCAGGACCTTCGATGCCGATTCGGGCCCTCAACTCGTCGATCAGGTCCAAGGTTCGTACCTTCGGGAGTGCGCCTCAGCTGAAAGCTAGCGATGTAATGATATGTGGGAGCGGCAGGTTGCCGCACTCAGTTCGCCCGAATAGAGTGACGGAGGTTACTTCGGGATGCTCCCTCGACCTCACCGCAGACGCAAAGGAGAAAACGTTGAAATTCATCCTGGCAGTGCTCGCACTCGGCTTCGCCGGCTGGCCTGATCTCCGAGCAGACCGAAGGATTGGAACTCCCTGACATCGACATCCCCGACATCGGCCTGGGCTCCGACTTCACCGTGGAGTGGCAGGGCTTGGAGGACTATTCCGGCGACACACTCGTCGCGGTGATGGAGAACGAAGATGACGAGAGTGCCGACCTTCTGGGCCCACTCGAAGTGGAGATCGATTCCGACGGGATGGCGGCGGTGGTATTTGCGGAAGGGTACGGCGATGGAGACTGGAAGCTCTACTACTGGGTTGATGGGAATGGCAACGAAACCTGCGACCAGGACGACGGTAGGGACGTCATACAGAGGACAAGCGTCGCTTCGGGTCTCGAAGCGATAGAGATCAGCTACCTGAGCGGGTTCGCGTCGCCCGAAGACGGGTGCGATCTTTTCTAGGAACAGCAGAGGTTTCTTTTCACGACCATGGAACGATAGAGGAAAACCACGAGATGCCCATCACGATTGATGAAGCCAACAAGGTGATAGAAGGGGCAACCGCGAAGGCGAAGGAACTCGATATCAAGTTGAGCATCGCGGTGGTCGACGCAGGAGGCCGCCTCGTCGCGTTCGCGCGGATGGACGGAGCCATCTGGGCCGGGGTCTACGGGTCCCAGGGGAAAGCCGTCACCTCCGCATCTTTCGGCAGACCGAGCGGCGTGCTGATGAACATGGCCGACCTTCCGATCTTCCGCGGCATCCAGGCGGCTGAGGGTGGCAACATGATTTACGGCCAGGGCGCCGTTCCCATCGTCCGGGACGGAGTCCTCATCGGCGCCGTCGGGACGGGCGGTGGAACGGGAGAGCAGGATGAGGAGTGCGCCACGGCTGGTGCGGCACTCATTATCGGGGGCTGATCCGCCTTACGTTCTACGCATGCAAGGTCGGTCATCCGGTGCGCGTTTAGATGCAGATCCTTTCGGCTTCTGGAGTCGCCTTTCACTATGGTGAACGACGTGTTCTATCCGACGTCGGTTTCAAGCTGGAGGATGGTAGCCGTGTCGGCATCGTCGGCCCGAACGGCTCCGGCAAGACGTCGCTGCTCCGCCTCATTCTTGACCAACTTGAGCCTGATGAAGGATCGCTCGATCGTATGCGAGGGCTGCGCCTCGGCTACGTTCCCCAGATTGGCGAATCCTCATCCGACGGAACGCTCCGGGACGAGATCATGGGAGCGTTTCGGCAGCTCTCCGACCTAGAACGAAGCCTGACCGACTCCCTGGGGTCGGGCGGCGTCGAGGAAACCGATGCGGAAACGGAAGCGATGGTCAGAGAGCGCTACGAATCGCTGCTTGCGATGTACGACTCTCTGGGCGGAACTGATCATGTCCACGTGGCGGAACGGACCGCCGCTCAGGTCGGTCTTTCTGGAAAAGTGCTCGACACGCCTTCCACCGTCGCGAGCGGTGGTGAACGGACTCGTGCCGCGCTTGCCCGTGCCCTGTTGTCAGATCCAGACCTCCTGCTGCTCGATGAGCCGACGAATTATCTAGATTTCCAGGCGTTGGATTGGCTCGAAGGTTTCTTGTCGAAGTCCAAACGTGCGTTCGTCGTCGTCTCCCATGACCGGTACTTCCTCGACCGGGTGACCCGTGAAACGTGGGAAATCTCCCAG
>CAZIBZ010000198.1:0-11088 GCA_964537445.1 uncultured Dehalococcoidia bacterium
ACGGGAGACCTGACGCCGGCCGGCCTGAAGTACGAGGACATCCGAGCGGAAGAGGTGCTGCACGAAGCCGTTCGAGCGTCCGGCTGGTATGAACCGCTGGCACCGAACACCGGCCGTGGCCTGGCCATCGGGAACCGGTCACAGATCGGCGGCGAGACGCACGTGGGCCTGGCGGTACAGCCGGACGGAAGGGTGACCGCGAGCAGCTCGATCTACGACCCGGGGATGGGGACGGACACGATGATCCAGCAGGTCGTGGCGGAGGAGATGAACCTCCCGACGTCACGGATCGAGATGGTGCCGTATAACACCGACGACGTTCCATTCGATACGGGGATCGGCGGGACGCGCGGGAGCTATGTGGCCCCGGAAGCCGCGCACCAAGCCTCAGGAGACCTTCAATCATCGCTACGGCAGTTGGTTGCCGAATTGGAGGGTTGGGACGAGGACTCCACCGTTTACGAGGCGGGGGAACTGGTGAACCAACAGACCGGAGCCCGAGTGGCAATGGAAACCCTGCCGGCTCGGACCGGGGAACCCGTGACGGGCCGCGGCCACGTGCTGGACATGAACCCCAGCAAATACACGTCGTTCGTTGCCCAAGTTGCCGAGGTCCACGTCGACCTCGACAGCGGGGAGATCGATGTGAAACGGATCACCGCGGTCCACGATTCGGCACGCGTCATCAACCCGATCGGTTACCACGGGCAGGTCCAGGGCGGGATGATGAACGGGTTCGGCAATGCCCTGACGGAAGACCTGGCGGTCGACGAAGGCGGCCGCGTTACGACGCCGACGTTCGCAGAGTTCAAGATCCCGTCCGAGCCTGATATTCCTGAACTGACGATCTCGCTAATCGAACACTCCGAGGGTCGTGGCCGTTATGGGACGAAAGGCGTTGGAGAACATTCGAACATCACGACGGCAGGAGCAATCGCAAACGCGGTGGCGGCAGCAAGCGGAGCGCGTGTCTATAGCCTGCCGATAACAGCGGAAAAGGTTTGGCGGGCACTCAACGCACGAACAGACTGACTCCCGCACGCTTTGCTTCACGCTCCGAAGGTAGTTACGCGACGAGACTTCGTCGGTTCTACCTATCAGAACCAACGATCGTTACGACGGCCGGGACACTATTTGAACAAGCCGGCGTTCCCGTGCTAGGTTTGAGTATGATGGAGTCCGGCCGACATCGAAGGAGACTGGCAATATGCCTCAATTCAGCAACGTCTCGGTAGAAGAAGCGCAGGCAAAGTCCGCCACGGGAAAACGGTCGGAGTTGCTGCACGAATACATGGGGTATCTGGAACAACTCCGACCAGGTGGAGCAGGGAGCTTGAGCGTCGGTCCGGGAGAGACGACCCAGGCGGTTCGGCGCAGGCTCAGCGCCGCGGCGAAGGCGACCGGGAAGCAGCTCGCGATCCGTCGCACCGCTGACACGATTTATTTCTGGGTCGCCGAGGGGAACGGCCGGCGTCGGCGGGGCCGGCCTCGCAAGCAGGCCTAAGAGAGCGAGAGCGACCCGGCCTCGGATACGAGCAGCGGTGTGGCTGGATCAGTCGCGACGATCCGCGACGCAATCGCGTCTGACCTGCCCGCGATCGTGGCGATCTATAACGCCGCGATCCCTGAACTGGTGACGGCCGATATCGCGCCTGTCTCCGTTGAGTCCCGGGCGGAATGGTTCGAAAGCCATTCCCCGCATCACTTCCCCATCTGGGTCTCGATGAGCGGTGACGACGTGATCGGGTGGCTCAGTTTGAACCGGTTCTACGCGAAGCCGGTCTACGATGCGACGGCTGAGGTCAGCGTCTACGTCGAACGAGGAACTCGAAGGACTGGCGTTGCTCGCGAACTGCTGTTGGCTGCCATCGAACGCGGACCCGGACTGGACCTGAAGCGCCTCATCGGGTTGGTCTACGCGGACAACGTGCCGAGCCTCCAGCTGTTCGAGGAGATGGAGTTCGAGCGCTGGGGCATGCTGCCGCGCGTCACGGACCGTAGCGGCGAGGAGATCGACGTAGTCATCGTCGGACGTCGCGTCTGAGCAGGCTTCCCATCTGCGGTAATCGGCGCGTTCGGTAGGGGAGGCGGCTGGAACCCCGGGAAGGTTTGGACACCACACGTGGCTATTCTCGGTCTCTCACCTGTCTCAGCGTTTGATAGGAGGCGCAATGGCTTTGCCCAAGGTCGCGATCATTCCCACGGGCGGTACGATCCAAAATGGACAGCCTCTCGTGACGTCATCCAAGGCCGGTGGCCGATTCGACGTGCTCAGGGCGCAGAGGCTCCAAGACCCAGTCACGGTGAACATCGCCAACGCCGACATCAGCGGAAACGCGGTGACCGATCCCCCGTACCGAACCGTCGAGCTACGACCCGAAGACGGGTTGTACCTCCTTCCTTATGTGGAGTCGGGACATGAGCCCCCGGAGGAGTACGCCTCCGCACATATGGCGGTCGAACGAGTGATCGAAGAGGTCAACCGGTTCGGCGTTGACACGAACGGCCGAAACGGCCTGCTCGCGGAAACGGCAGACCTCGTGGTGATCCACCCGATCGACCCCGCCACCGGCGCCGAACTCCGCGCTGGCGGCGAGACCTTCACAATGCGCGAACTCGCGCTGATCTCCAACACCGTGAACCAGGCGCTCAAGAACGAAGATGTGGTTGCGGCCGTGGTTACCCATGGAACATTCACGTCAGAGGAGACCGCGTATTTCCTCAACCTGACTGTGAACAGCGACAAGCCGGTGATCATGAGTGCATCCCAGCGGCGACACCGCAGCATCGGCAACGACGGTGATTGGAACCTCGTCGACGCGGTCCGCGTCGCCGTTGACGCAGAGGCACCTGGCAAGGGTGTGATGCTCGTCATGGACGAACAGATCTTCCCGGCACGGGAGGTCACCAAGACGAACCAACGCCCAGGTGGATTCATGAGTTCCGGGGGATCGGCCCACGCACTCGGCTCGGTGGAGAGCGACCAAGTCTCCTTTTACTTCCAGCCTACGCGGCGCCACACGTCGGGATCGGGAGTTCTACCGGAAGGCAAAGTGAGTGGCGAGGTGCCGCGGGTAGACATCGTGAAGACATACGCCGGGGCAGACAGCGCCCCGATAGAGGCGTTGATCGGACTCAGCGCGGCCAGCGGCACCGGACAGGGAATCGTGGTCGAAGGCTTCGCGTATAGCGGAGCGCCGCATCGGCTCCAGCGGCCGGCCCTAGAGCGAGCCGTCGCCGAGCACGGGATACCAGTCGCGCTGGCGAATCGCGGAGATCACGGTCGGGTCCCGCGGACCCGGAGCGACCTGTTCATCACATGCGACAACCTAATGGCGATCAAAGCCCGGTTGCTCTTAACGATGGCGATCCGGCGCCTGGGACCGCTGACTCCATATGAGAGGTACGACGAGCCAACAGGAGACGAGGTGAATCGTCTTCAAAGGGAAATCGGAGAGTATCAGCGATTGTTCGACACCCACTAAACGGGCGAATCCGAGTGGGGCCAAGGGTCGTAAGTTATGGAAGAGATGGGGTGTTTTCTGCTGATAACCACAGTGGTCACGAACGGCGTCCCGATGGGCTCGACGGGGTTTTGCGGTGACCCGAAAAGAGGGAATCGCAACTTGGTTGACAGTCCCAAAGGCGGTACGTAGAGTAATCGGAACTTTCGGGGCCCAGTGCCGCGAGAGTATTCCACATATTGGGAAGCGGTTGAGAAGGGGAGGACGGCAGGATGTGGGCATATATCATCCGTCGATTGATGCTCGCCATACCGACGTTGTTCGGTGTCACCGTCCTGGTGTTCATCGTCATGCGGATCGCCCCAGGCGATGTGGCAGTTATGATGATGGGCGGCGAATCGGGACTGGTCGGGCGGCCTGAGGAGCTGGATAAGCTCAGGCACGAACTAGGTATCGATAGACCGTTAGTTATCCAGTACGTCGACTGGATCGGCAGCCTGGTAACGTTCGACTTCGGGACTTCGTACTTTTACCACGCTCCCATGGCCCAGTTGCTCTCGCGGAAGCTTCCGTTGAGCACCCAGATCGGCGTGATGGGAATCATGATCGGTTCCACGCTCGGGATCACGGGCGGAGTAATCGCCGCGTTGAAGCAAGATACCTGGGTGGACTATCTCATCCGAACGATCGCCATCGCCGGAATCTCGATCCCGACGTTCTGGAGCGGAATGCTGGTGATCCTGGTCCTCATACGAGTGTTCGATTGGATCCCGGAACAAGGCTATACCCCGCTCTGGGAAAACCCCGCTAAGAACCTGGCGCAGCTCATCTGGCCGACGATGGTGATCGCACTGGGATTCTTGATGGGCACTCCATTGAGGATGATGCGCGCCACAATGCTTGAGGTCTTACGGGAGGACTACATCCGTACGGCCCGAGCCAAAGGACTCCGTGAGCGCGTCGTATTGATTCGGCATGCCATGAGAAACGCATTGATACCGGTGGTGACGCTGATCGGCATCTTCCTGCCGCTGACCGTCACGGGCCTCGTGGTGACCGAGCAGGTGTTCGGGCTCCCGGGCATCGGTCGGATGATGGTGGACGCGATCACGCAGCGCGACTATCCGGTGGTGCAGTTGGTCGTAACGTTGGTTGGGTTCATCGTGGTGTTGTCCAACCTGAGCGTGGACATGCTCTATGGACTCCTCGACCCGCGGATCCGCGCCTAACCAGAACGTAGGACTTCGTTAAGGAGTAGTTCTCATGGCAGCCCAGACAGAAGCAGTACAGGAGATCATCGGGGGTCGAGCCCGCCGGAGTCTCCTTTCGCGTACTTGGCGTATCTGGAAATCGAAGCCGCTCGGTCTTGTCGGCGCATTCCTCGTCTTCCTGCTGCTGGCGATGGCGGCAACGGCGCCACTCATCACCTTCCACGATCGGTTCGCGATCAGCGCCGCCGACCAACTCGCGTCTCCGGGATTCGATCATCTCCTCGGAGCCGATCGATTCGGACGTGATATGTGGGCCCGTATCGCCTACGGCGCACAGATCTCGCTATACGTTGGATTCAGCGTCGCGCTTGGCGCGGGTTCAATCGCCGGCATGATCGGAGTCACCAGCGCGTACTTCGGCGGGAAGATTGACCTGGTCGGTCAACGAATCGTTGACGTCTTCCAGGCGTTCCCGGGCCTGATCCTTGCAATGGCAATCGTCGCTGCGCTTGGGTTCGGCATCGAAAAGGCAATCATCGCGATCGCGATCCCGGCGCTCCCCCGGATGATTCGGGTGGTCCGCTCGCAAGCGCTCACGGTAGTCAAAACCGACTACGTACTGGCAGGCCGGACGATCGGCGCCGGGAATATCCGCTTGATATTCCGGTACATCATGCCAAACTCGATGGCCCCATGGATCATCGTGGTGACCGGTCAGCTGGGTGGAGCGATCCTCACGGAGTCTTCGCTGAGCTTCCTGGGGCTCGGCGTACCGGAGCCGCACCCGTCATGGGGCGCCATGCTGAGCATGAACGCCGCTGACTACGCGGAGATCGCCCCCTGGCTGGTGATTTTCCCCGGCCTCTTCCTGGCACTGGCGGTGTTCGGGTTCAACATCTTTGGAGACGCACTCCGAGACGTGCTGGACCCGCGCCTCCGGGGACGCTAGCCGACTTCCTTCACGGCAAATTACCAACGAAGAAAACAGACCCAGCCCCCTGACGGATGGCTGGGTCTGTTTACGTTCGTATACTTCGCACTGTGGGATGGACCATTCAGATCGGGGAGGTAACTACGCTCCATGATTGGAGATATGCTCAAACACGGAAGGGTCAAAGCTCGACGGTTCACGTTCCTGGCGTTTGCGGCTCTCGCAGCTTTGGCGATCGGCGCCTGTGGCGAAGAGACGGTGCCAACGGTCTTCTTCCAGTCGGACCGTGACGGAAACTGGGAGATTTATTCAATCTTCATCGATGGCACCGAACCAACTAACCTCACGAACGATCCCGCGGCCGACACCTACCCTGCCATGTCGTTCGAAGGTGAATTCCTGGCCTTCATACGGTCCGGCGAATCCGGCAACGACATCTGGATGACCGACCCCGACGGCACGAACGCAACGAACGTGACCAATGGTTTCGCGACCGGGGAGATTCACTCCATCTCGTGGTACCCACGGGCGACTGCACTGCTCTTCACGATGTCGGTCGATGGAGTGGCCGAGGGCCGATCCCAGATGTACAAGATCAATCCCGACGGATCAGGCATGGCAAAGATCGAGGCCGACGAGGATTTCTACTACAGGAACGCGCGGGTGAGCCCTGTCGGCGGTCGAATCGCTGCGGGCGCCGGGACGGCGCTGGACTCGCTTGGCGTGCACCTGATGGAGACCAACGGGTCGCTCCTGAACATATTGCCAGCCGAGGGCGACTTCCGCACCACCGTCGAAGGAGACTTCTGGGTTGACGGAGTCAATGAGGATGAACCCGACTTCGACATCACCGGACGCCGGCTTGAGTACACATCAAACATACGCGGCTCTTCCGGCATCTTCGAGGTGGAGTCAGACGGTCGAAAGAACTCGTCCGCAATCGAGTTGGAGTCGAACGATCGACACCCGTACAAATCGAGTGAACTCGAAGGATTCGGGCTCGCGTTCACGTCCGACCGCGACGGAAACAACGAGATCTACGTGCTGAATCAGACGGCCAACGAGTTGACCCGGGTAACGAACAATGCCGCACAGGACGAACGACCGACCTGGATCAAGGTGCCATCCGCCGGATAGCCTCGCTCGGGTTCCGACCGAACTTTCTAATGGGCCTCTCGCAGACGCGGGGGGCCCATTTCGTTACCTTTGGCCCGCTCGAGTCCACCTGCAGATCCGACGCTCCATCCCGTCAAGGACGTAGTACAGGCTGAGCCCGAGTAGTGCCATGGCGACGACGCCCGCATACATCTCCGGGTACTCCAGGCGCCCCCATGACTCCACCAGGATGTAGTAGCCCAACCCCTCCCGGGTCCCGAAGCTTTCCACGAAGAATAAGACTGCGATCGCGACCCCGGTGCTGACGCGAAGGGCAGAGAAGAGGCCCGGCAACGACGCGGGGATGTAGACGTAGCGCATCAACTCGAACCAGCCCGCCCCGAGGGAGCGGACAGACAAGACGAGTTCCGGGCGCACACCGCGCACATCGTCTCTCACGAGTATCAGTATTTGGAAGAACAGGATGATGGCGATCATTACGATCTTCGTCTGATCTCCGAGACCGAGGAACAGCAGCAGGATCGGGAGGAGGACGATCTTCGGGACCGGGTAGCTGAGATAGATCACAGGGGCGGAGATCGCGAAAAGGCGCGCATTCGTCCCGAGGACGACACCCAAGGGGGCCGCAGTTGCCGCGGCCAGAGCGATCGCGAAAACGACTCGATACGCCGAGACCCTCGCATGGGTCGCCAACCCCTCACCAAGCGCAGCCCAGAATGCCTTCGCCACCGGCCAGGGACTGGGAACCACCGACGAGTCGGCGAAAATCGCGAGCATCTGCCAAATGATCAGGGCCCCGGCAACGACCGCAGTGCCTTCGGCGACGGTCCTCGCACTTCGGGCAAAGCCCCCGTTGGCACTCGGCGAAGTCTGAATCGAACTCATGCGGTCATGTTGGGGCTCAGTTCACGCACGGTTTCACGGACGCGCCGGCCGACCGAATGGAATTCGGGCCGCTCCCGGTATTCCGCGTCGCCCGCATCCGGATTGTCGATGACGGTGGCTCGGCCCTGGTTTTCTCCGACCCCCATGACGAGTATTCGGCGCCCGAGGAGGACCGCTTCGTCAATGTCATGCGTAACGATGATGGTACTGAGCGTTGACGCAATCCCCAGCTCGATCGCAATCGTCTGCATGGATTCACGAGTGAGCGCGTCCAGCGAACTGAACGGCTCGTCCAGAAGCAGCAGTTCCGGGGCCAACGCCAGGGTCCGGGCGATGGCTACCCGTTGCCGTTGACCTCCAGACAGTTGGTTCGGATATCGGCCGAACTGGTCGCTCAACCCGACCCGCGCGAGCCAGTGAGCGGCAAGATCTGATGCTTCGCGCCGTCCGTAGCCCCGGATCCGAAGTCCGAGACGCACATTCTCGATCGCGGTGGCCCAGGGGAGAAGGCCATAGTCCTGGAGGACAACGCCCGTGTCGAAACGGGTCCCACGCACTTCGGTGCCGCCCACTTCGACGTTCCCGCTGTCCGAAGCGAGCAGGCCGGCAAGGAGATAGAGCAACGTGGACTTTCCGCACCCAGACGGCCCGATGATCGACCACGATTCACGTGCTGCCATCGACCAGGAGAACCCTTCGAACACCCTCGGGCCATTCGGGTACGTGAAGGTGACTCCGTCGAGCTTCGCGACAATCTCGATGGAGTCACCCATCACGATCCAACAGGCGTCCGTTGCCGCGCCATGACCGGTGGTCTGTTCGCTCGAGGATCAGTAATCGTCCTCGAACGAGGCTGGGAGAAAGCTCTTGTCGACGACCTGCTCATACGACCGTGCCTCCGGGGCGAGATCCTTCTCCACCAACCAGGCGTAAGCCTGTGCAATCTCAGTCTCGCTCGGGACATCAGTCGCCGGGAACGGAGGGACGGAGAAGGTCTCGTTCAACACATCCGGAAGCCTCGCCTTCTCCGACAGGAGGTGTTGATACGAGGCGGGATCCGCGTTGATACGGTTGATCGCCTGATCGTGAACTTCGAGGAGGCTCCGAACCAACTCTCCGTGCTCCACGAGGAATCGATTCCTAAAGGCGAGTACGCTCATGCCGAGCCGGCTGACCTTGTCTTCGAGGATGATGGTCCCGCCGCCCATCACCGCGAGCGTCGTCAACGGCTCCGGGAGGACGGCGGCATCGATCTGTCCCTCGCTCAGCATGGTCATCCGGACCGGGATACTAGCGACCTCGATCTTGTCGACGTCGTCCCTGGTGATGCCCGCCTCGTCCAAATACTTGTCGAGGTGGTATTCGATCAGTGAGTTATGGGAGATCGCTACCTCGCGTCCGGCAAGGTCCGCGGGGTTCGTGATGCCCGTGTCCTTGCCCGCGATCAGCGAGATCATCGCGCGCTCGTCGTTGGCGCGATAGAGCGTCTTGACGATGGTGATGGTCCGTTCGTCCTTGTTGAGAAGACCCGTCGAGATCAGGTCGGCGAGCTGGGCATCGATCTCACCCGTCTGGATCGCAACGTTCCGCTCGAGGGCGCTTTGGAAAGGAATGATCTCAACATCCAGTCCGGCGTCTTCGAACAACCCGTCTTCCTCCGCAGCGTAGAACGGAACGGCATCGATGATCGGCAAAACGCCGATCCTGATGGTGGTTGGTCCGTCTCCTGCGGCTTCTTCCATCATCCCTGAAGGCTCGGCTGTCGGCGACTCCGCGGCAGACGTTGGGGTGGGATCGGGCTCGTCGTCGGCAGCGGGCGAACACGCCACGAACAAGCCGACGACGACAATCGCGAACCCCCAGTACAACCTGGTCATTGAAGATTTCAACACACTTCCTCCGTTGTTTCTTTCGCTTCCAAAAGTCGAGCAAAGTCACTCTTCACTCGCCGGGTTTCCCGATGTGCCCGTGTAGATAAGCGTCTCCGGGAGTCCGGTGCCTGCGATGCGGAGCGCGTCGATCGCCTTGCGGGCGAGGTATTCGACGATGTCGTCGACGGACTCCGGGCGCAGGTAGAACGCGGGCGCGGGCACCATGATCGACACTCCCATCCGCGCAAGCTTCTGCATGTTCTCCAGGTGGATCTCGGACAGCGGCGTCTCTCTAGGCATCAGGACCAATCGCCGCCGTTCCTTGATGGTCACATCAGCAGCCCGACGCAACAGGTTGTCCCCCAAGCCTGTGGCGACGGCAGCCACGGTGGCCATGCTGCAGGGAGCGATAATCATCCCCGCAGTCGGCGCGGTACCGCTGGCGATCGGGGCTCCGATCTGATTCGCCGGATAGAAGTTGAACCGATCGTTGTGGTTCCACTCCTGGATCGCGGCGGCGAGGCCGCTCCCCATCTCCTGTTGCCAAACCTGCCTTCCAGCGCTCGAGGCCGTGAGGGCGACCGGTACCTCGGCCCCCAGAAGGAGGTCAACAACTCGTTTGCCAACGGTGGCGCCACTTCCGCCCGAAATACCGACGATCACCGTGTTCGGGAGGATCCCCATCGGCATCATCCGATCAAGACCGCGAGCCCGGTGAACCCGAAAACCGTGACGGCTATGTACCCGTTTATGTTGAAGAACGCCACGCCGACCTTCGAGAGATCATTCGGCTTCACCAACCGGTGCTCGTAGAGGAGGAGCGAAGCGGCGATCAGGACCCCGATGTAGAACGGCCACGCGAGGCTCATCACGACGCCAACGCCTGCGAGTGAGGCGATCGTCAAAGCGTGCATCGCCTTGGCCCACCAGAGCGAGACCGCGTTGCCCCAGGTGGCAGGGATCGTGTGTAGACCGTGCGCGATGTCGAAATCTCGGTCCATGCATTGGTAGATGAGGTCGAACCCCGCCACCCATGTGGTGACGGCGAGAGCGAGGAGCACGGCTTCCCACGGGAGGGTGCCGGTGACGCCGATCCATCCCCCTGCTGGCGCGATGCCGTCCGCGAATCCGAGCCAGAAGTGACTGAGCCAGGTGAAGCGTTTCGAGTAGGAATACGTGACGACGATGAGTGCCGCGAGAGGTGCGAGCACGAGCGCTGTCGTGTTCAGCATCGCCGCGGCGGCCAGGAAGACCACCAACGAGGTTGCCGCCATCGCGAACATATCCACCGAGCGGAGCCGACCCGCGGGCAGGGCTCGATTTGCGGTGCGGGGGTTCAGCAGGTCGATGCGCCGGTCTACCAACCGATTGACGCTCATCGCCAGTGTTCGAGCGGCGACCATAGCGACCGTGATCCAGAGAACCTGGCTACCGGTCGGGAGGCCGTTCGCCGCGAGAATCATCCCAAGGTAGGCGAAGGGCAGCGCAAAGACCGAGTGCTCGAACCGGATCGAGTCAAGCAGCAGGCCGATCCTGCCCATGAGTGACCAGGGTCGGGCGAGTGGTGGCGCGGGCAACGTCATCAGATGCCGTAATCAGCCCACTTGCCA
>CAZIBZ010000199.1:0-4611 GCA_964537445.1 uncultured Dehalococcoidia bacterium
GCAGGCGAACACCGGAGACTGGTAGACGTTCGCCGTGTACCGCGGCGTGACGGCGACCGCGATCAGGTGGTTCACGGCGTCCCAGGATCCGCAACTTGGTCCGAATCCGGCGATCGGTCCGCGCGAGTAGCCGAACATCCACGCGTACATGTCGGGAAGCATGTTCAGCTGCGGCGGCGTCCCCAGATCCACATCCTCTGCCCACGCGAAGTTCCACGTGGCGCAGGTGGCTCCGAGGACAAACGGCTTCATCTTCGACCATAGATACCCCGTCGTCCAGACGCTGTCCCCCCAGAACGGTTCGGTAACGAATGCCGCCGTCGCGTACGCCTTGGAGTAGACCGAGAAGTAGTTGATCATCCCAGGCCCCCTGGAATTCCACTCGCTCGCGACGCCGTAGTTCGTCTCGGCGGTGAAAACCAGGTCGCTCTCGTACAGCGGAATCGGATTCAGGCCGTTGAGCAGCGCACTCGTTGCAGCGTAGGTCGCGAGTGCCTGTTCGCCGTCGCCCGCCTCCGTGTGGTCCATGTCGCCGATGCAGTACAGGACATTATTGAAGCCCGGGTAGCCTTCGTAATTGGCACTCTGCACCTTGTACGCGTACTCGAGGGCCCGGTTGGGATCTGCGAGCGGCACCCGGCCGATGTAGAGTCCATCGTCCGGGCGTCCTTCCGCGTCCCCGTCGAGGTCGATGTACCACCCGTCGCCCTCGCGGTACGGACTCCAGTACCCGATGTCCTTCGTCGGTCGCCCATTGGTGTCGAATCGCGGGCACGGGATCTGAATCAAGGCATTATTGCCCTGATACCCCGCAGCGATGCGATTGGTCCGCTGGGTCTGCCACTCCGGTGTCACCCAGTGCTGTGGCCACAGCGGGCCGTCGAACCAAGGTCCATCGTTGTCTCGACCGACGAGACAGAACACCGTGACGCCGTTTCCGGCATCGATCGCGATCTGGTTCCTGATCGCATTCGCGAGTGCCGTCCAGTCGTTGACGTCGGATGGGTACCCGTCGATGTTCCGTTCATACGCTGTCCAGCCCCTGGCCTGCGCCGTCGATGCGAGCACCTGGTACGCGGATGTGTGCGAACCGGGGTAGTAGTACGCGACCTTAGTGTTCGGTCCGTTGAGGAGCATCTGCCGCTGCGGACGGTCTGCGAACGCTTGCGCAACGCTGGCCATCCACTCCACATTGCTCCCCTCCGTCGCCGGGATCGTCTCCAGCGGCGGGACTGTGTCCTCGACCTGGACGCTCATGTGGTACCGGACGTTATCATTCGTCTCGGTCTCGAACAGCTGGAAGTACTTGAACCCGGTGCTGGAGACGTCGAAGACGATCTCGCCCGGTTGTGGATCGGTGATGCGACCGACTTCCGTCCACGGGCCGACTGAAGTGTCACTGCCCATGAGGAAGAGATCCCGGGTCTCGAACAGGACGGTGACCTTGAAGCGTACCGTCTTGTCCGCTTGGACGTACCGCATGCCGGAGACATCGGCGGCGCTTCCGTCGCCGTTCTTGATGCGAACACGATAGTCGCCCGGCGCCATCCAGAGCAGTGAAGTCCGTGCACTCTCGATGTCAATCGCAGAAGCGACGATGTACCCTTTGCCTGTGTCCGAAGCGGCGATCTCCGCGTGGAGACGGTTGGATCCGACCCAGTAAGCGTCCTCGACATAAAAGGGTCCTTCGGTGAAGACGGCACTCTCGGCGGACTGACTGGTGTTCACGTCACACGTGAAGTCCAGATCCAGTCCCTCGACATTGTCGATCTGCTGGCCGGAGTAGCCGGAGTACCCCGCGACCATCGGTGCCGGCACGATCTGATCGGTCGTGCCGATCGCTGACGTCTCGGTCCAGCCGCTGGGCATCTCGTCGAATGCACCGTCGGCATTCTCGCCTTCCCGGAGCGCGCCGAAGAACGCATTGATGCCTTGCGAGCCAGTCGTACACAGGCCGATGGGCATACAGACGTAGTCCGCGTTCACCCAGTTGTCGAACTGGTCGCCGTAGCACGCAACATTCATCCAGATCGCGCCGCCCATCCAGACATACTCTGCAAGGTGAGAGTACCGGTAGCCAACATGATCGGACACACCCGCCACGGCTCCACGGTACAGACGATACGTGTCCGTGAAGTACACCGAGTCCGCCTTCGCCGCACCGGTCGTGTCGGGCGGGTAGACATTCGCGTACGCCGCACCGGTTGCGTTTCCGTGCGTGAAACCGAAACCACAACCGATCGCATCGCCGAGAAAGGTCTCGACCGTCTCGTATGTCACGGTCGGATCGTAGGTCAGCGCGACATTGTAGTGCCGCGTGACCGGGTGGTTCATCTGAGCGATGTCCTGGCGAGCCGCGTAGGTACTGTTGAAGTCCCACGCGTACGGTTCGATGGCGAGCCCGTAGCTACTCGTGGGCGTGGTATTCGCGTGAGCGGAAGCGCAGAGAATGGACAGCACGATGCAGACGCCCACGATGGTGATTGGGCGCCTCATGGCTACCGCACCTTCTGCTCTTCTCGGATCAGCTCCACGTTCGGGTACCGGTCGGTGAAGATGCCCGTGTTCATGAACACGGACCCGTCCAGCTCCTCGCGGTCGACGGAGGAGCGATCGCGGAGCAGCTCCATGGCCTCCAGCGTCCGCGCCTTCGCGACGACGTTGCCGGTGACGATGTTGTTGTTCGAGCCGAACGCGACCACCCCTCCGCACTCCATGACGGTGTCGAATTCCGCAATCGTCTCCTCATGGATACGGCGGAAGTCCGTCTCGGTCGGGGGCGTGTAGACGATTGGTTCGGTCATCCCGTCAGTCGGGAAGCCGATGAACATCTCACAGGAATGACCGGTCCGCTGGCGAATCGACTCGTCCATAAGCCGCTGTACCCAGCAGCCGTTCTCGACCCGTCTGAGCGAACCCGGCACAATCTGTCCGGACTGCTCGATCGTCTGGTAGAACGCTTCACGCTTGTTCGCGCGCAGCGCCGGCTGCACGTAGGCGTAAAACGCGTCGTTGTGGACCAGGCGGCTCCACGACACCTGATCGGTTGTGACCGAAGTTGTCTGCGGCTCCGTGCCGCGGATCTCTAGATACACCTTCCCGTTCAGGTAGAGTGTCGGGGTACCGATGCCCGTCCAGACATAGGGCGACTCGATGACCTCCCCGTGCCCGATGGCCAGACCGGGACTGGGGGACGACCCGTGGCTGGCGAACGCAAGACTGCCGAGCAGAATCACGATCGCAGCGAGAGAGAACGAGCGCGGCATGTCGCACTCCTTTCGGAAGGCGGCGCGTACCGAACCTGGTGAATCGATGCGTGCGGTACGCGCCGAGGGGAAGCCAAGACCGTCCGCCAGCGACAGGAGAAGTCCGTATCGGTCGGGAGAGTGAAGGAGACTGGACAGGCGCAGACGCATGGTGGATCCTCCCGGTTCGTCGGCCGGAAGGGGACGGCTCATTCGGACCGTCTTCCTCCGGCCGCGACACCATTGTAAACCATGACCGGTCGGTAAGCATAGTCGGTCTTCCCCTTCGTGAGAGGCTCTTCGCGCCTCCAACAGGCGGTCTTCGTGCCCTTTCGCTACCGCGCGTCACTTCCGGCGGTCGTCGCCGTCATGGAAGCGTAGCCGAGATCCCGACCAGACATGATTCGGACGCTCGGCCCGACGACGAACACACAAGCCGTCGGTAAGCCAGAGCCGGGCTCGCTTCGGCTGTTTCTTCGGGACCTGCAGTCCCTCTTGATGCCAGATGCGCACGACGCGTTTGTGGTTCACGCGCGACCCCTCCCGCCAACGCAGGGCTGTACCCACCGGTAGCCGTATCGACCCTACTCGCCCGCGATCTTGACGATTCGATTCGTCAGGGACGCTTCGTCATTGCGAATCGCAGGCTTGTGGCCTGCGTCGAACGCGCCCGACCCGGTGCCAGAACGATCCGGCCTCCAGCACCCGCCTCCCCCACGATTGGAGATGGAACTCCGGGAAGCGGTTTCCTGTGCTTCGCCCCAGGCTCCATGGCTTCCACTCTCTGATGGAAAGATCACTTCAGCAGCAGGGTCTTCCGGGAGTGGTTCGCTTCGCTGGTTTGAAGTCTGAGGAAGTACAGGCCGGACGACGCTTGGGTGCCTCGATCTGTCCGACCGTCCCAGACAACCCGATGTGGGCCAGCTTGGTGAAGTCCATCGACCAGCGTCCGAACCAGGCGCCCCCCGACGTCGTAGACGTACACCATCGCAGGACCCTTCCGGGAGAGCGTGAAGTCGAACGTCGAGTTGTGCCGGAACGGATTCGGGAATGTGTTCCCGGCCGAGAACCGATACTGTACAGGCATCGGCTCCAGAATACCGGTTGCGATAGTCGGCGTCATGACTACGGCTGTCGGATCCCCTATGTAGTTATACACGAGGCATCCGTCGCGGACGTGCGGCTCAGCGCCGTGCGTGTCCCACACCTCGCGGATGCCGTCCCAGCAGGCGAACACCGGAGACTGGTAGACGTTCGCCGTGTACCGCGGCGTGACGGCGACCGCGATCAGGTGGTTCACGGCGTCCCAGGATCCGCAACTTGGTCCGAATCCGGCGATCGGTCCGCGCGAGTAGCCGAACATCCA
>CAZIBZ010000200.1:0-3202 GCA_964537445.1 uncultured Dehalococcoidia bacterium
GTTGGGCCAACTCGCGGTCGAACGTCAACGGGATCGCGAAGTCGACCCCGAGCGACCGGAGTATCGCCACACGTTCTTTGACCGTGCTTAACTCACCGGCCGCCGAGTCTGGACGCAGCACGTTCCGCGGGCTCGGATGAAACGTGATCACTGCGCTGCGGACCCCACTCGCTTTGGCCTGGGCGATGACTTGCTCGATAACGTATCGATGCCCCCGGTGAACCCCGTCGAATGTCCCGATCGTAAGCGCCGTTCCTTCATCGGTGTGGAAGCGGCGCAACTCCTCCACCGCCGTGACCGTCATCGATCGAAACCCTTCATCGATCGTCGGCTTCGTCAACGCCGCGCTGACGGAGATAGCTCGCGCCCCGCAAGTATACGTGATGGATGTCGCCCCGAGCCTGGTCGGTGTTCACAAGCAGAAGCACGCGTATGCACCGGTCCGGCGCGTCCGGGACGGGTATCTCTGTCGCCGACAGGAATGCACCGTCGGTCCACTGGAGGCGGACGCGGGCAACTTCGGCGGGGAACGCCGCGGTGAGATCGGTCGTTACCGTGAAGATCGCGGTTGCGAGGTCGTCAGGGTCGAAGTCGTTGGCGCCGGAGAGTTCCCGGAGAAGTTCCTCTGTCGCGTCCAGGATGGATTCGCGTGTATCGCTGTCACAGGTGGTCGCTCCTCGTATGCCCAGGACGCGAGTCATCGATCTGCCTCAGTCGATTCGGACGGCCACGATTCCGATGATGCCGTCCCATCAAGTTTCGCCGCCTCCACAAGCGCGCCGACATACTCGCGGATCGCCGGTTCCCGGTCGGGCGGTTCGTTTCGCTCCAGGAGATCTACGAACGCGCTACCCACGGCGACAGCATCCGTCAG
The DNA here is from genome assembly GCA_964537445.1 of uncultured Dehalococcoidia bacterium. GTDB lineage: Bacteria > Chloroflexota > Dehalococcoidia > UBA6926 > UBA6926 > JASLZO01. The sequence goes on from CAZIBZ010000200.1 coordinate 875, forward strand.
GTTCTTTACAGCCACAACATGCTCCGGGCCTGAGATGCCAAATCCGAGCGCCAGCGGTACCGAGGTGCGTTCACGGACCCTCTCCAAGAGTCCTGTCGCCGCGTCGGAGAGACCCGCACGGGCACCGGTCACGCCGGTGAGTGACACGCAGTAGATGAATCCACGTGCCTTCGCTGCAACATGTCGCACCCGTTCGGGAGGACTCGTCGGTGCAAGTAGATATATGAGGTCCAATCCGAGCGGCGAAATCGCGTCATCAAAAGGTTCAGACTCCTCTGGTGGCAGGTCGGGGACGATAACTCCATCGATCCCGGCGACAGCAGCTTCCTTCGCGAATCGCTCCAATCCGAAGCGCAAAAATGGGTTGTAGTAGCCCATGAAGAGTATCGGCGCGGACGGGTTCCTTGCTCGGATGGAGCGAGCCTTTTCGAGACAGGTATCGAGATGAACTCCCGCTTGGAGCGCATGCGCCGAGGATCGCTGAATCGTCGCTCCATCGGCAAGCGGGTCGCTGAAGGGAACTCCAAGCTCAATGATGTCTGCGCCGCCATCGAGGGCGGCCTGAGCCGCAGATTCAGTTGCGTCAGCTTCCGGCCAACCGACCGTGAGGTAGATTGCGATCCCCGTCCTGCGGTTGTTCCGGAGTCGGGCGAACGTATCTGACAGGCGGCTCACGATGCGAGTTCCGGGAGCAACTGCAGGCCATTGAACATCGCGTGGACCGCGATGGGTCCCCACAGGCTGTCGGTCCACACGCAGAGCATCACGAGAAGTGCGCCGAGGATCGTCACGGGAACGATAAGGAACAGGTCGGGGTGGAAGAGCCCGAATAACGCCGCGCTGGCAGCTCCGCCCCGGACGGCCCCCCAGCGGCCGCGCAGACCACCGAAGACGAATCCTCGGAAGAAGGTCTCCTCGGCGATCGGCGCAACGATCACAGAAGTCGCGAACAAGGCAAGAAGAAGAGGGCCTGCCAATAGTTCGGCAGGAATGGCCGAGTCGTCAAGGTCCCGCAGCCCGAGTTCGAAAACCACGAATGAGAATAATCCGATCGTGAAGAAGGCGGCGAATAGTGTCGCGGGTACGCCGATCACCATCCGATTCGCCTTCGGTGACCTGAATCCGACGTTCTGCCACGACGCCCCTCGTCGCTTGATGGCGAACCACCAGACGGCCGTGACCATGGCGCCCTCCGCGAGCATGGAGATCGCGAGCGTGACTGCCCCGACGCGCGTATCCGCGCCGCCGTCCGATGGGACGAGCGCAAGAAAGACGCCAGTGGCGATGATCACCAGGATCACGCTGGTAACGACCACGCCGACCGCCTGCCACGTATCCGCGAGGCCCCAGGGGGTTGAAGGAGCGGTGTCAGGTTGTTCGGTTATTGAAGTCACGATGGTCAAGGATGGTCGGGGATCGTTCGTTGATGGTACGCGACCGTCGTGTCGGTCTCAGATCAGGGATCGACGGCATGTTCGATAGACGGCGGGCCACCGGGATTCAAGCGCCGATATTCGCTCAAGATGCGTTCGACATGGCTTGCTCGGTCGGCCAGGGAAAGGGCCTCTTGGTAAAGGGCTCGGCGGCCGGCCTGTGTAATCGAATAGGTCCGTCGGCGAGGGCCCGCTCCCGGCTGGCGTTCCCACTCCGAAGCAACGTAGCCCGCCGCCTCCATCTTCCTGAGACCGCGGTATAGATTCCCCACGTCAGGTTTACCCGGCAGGTACTGCCGCTCATGAAGTTCGTCCAGGAGTGCATACCCATGTCTGGGGCGCTCCGACAGGACGAGCAAGACAGCGGGTTGAACCAGGCCCCACATCGAAGATTGATTCGCCCCGTGAGCACTCACCCGTTCGGCGCCCGGGGACTGGTTCGCTGCAGCAACCATCGGTCTCTTCGCTCTATCCGGAGGACCGAATCAGGCCAGAAGCTGAACGGCTTTGTCGCCGGCAGCCTCGATTGGCGCGAGTTGAGCCTCGCTCGCGTCATCGAGACGCAGCTTGAGTTCAACGTTGCCGTCGCGAAGATTTCGGGGGCTGACCGTGATGCGAAGAGGGAGTCCCAACAGGTCGGCATCGGCGAACTTCACGCCAGCGGATTCTTCTCGATCGTCGTAGATCGTCTCGAGACCCGTGTCCTTTAGGGCAGCGTAAACCGTCTCCGCGGTCTCGCGGACGCCTTCACGGTCCAGGTTCAGCGCCACCAGCTGCACGTCTGCCGGGGCGATCGAACGGGGAAACGCGATACCACGATCATCGTGATTGCTCTCAATCGCCGCGCCCAGCACGCGACCAACGCCGATCCCATAGCAACCCATCACCATCGGTT
>CAZIBZ010000201.1:0-6875 GCA_964537445.1 uncultured Dehalococcoidia bacterium
CGAATTCGCGCTGGTGCGTCTGTGACGGGTCGCGCGTCCGATACGCGTCTCCGCAGAACAGCACTAGGTCCACTCCGTCGTTGATCGCAGCTGCAATTAATTCGTCGAAAGCCCGCAGCGAATCCAAAAGACGCGTTGGAAGACCGACATACGTCTGAAGTCGATCCGTTACGTCTGGCGCAAACGTGTCCGGAAGCTCGTCAACATCCGTATCTGTCGCCGGACGGCTGTAATTCTCCACTCCGATGTGGAGATCGGCGAAATGCAGGATCCGGACCACGTTCAGCCGATACCGTTTCTACTCGCCGGTGGCAGCCCGGCTGACCCAGCTACCCGCCCAAACGCTCGTCGAGGGTCGCGACCAGATCGGGAATCGATACCCGCACCTGTTCCATGGAGTCCCGGTCTCGGATGGTCACCGCGTCGTCTTCTTCCACCGTCTGGAAGTCGACCGTCACGCACAACGGAGTCCCAATCTCATCCTGGCGCCGATAACGGCGCCCGATCGACTGCGTGTCGTCGTACTCAGACATCCATCGATGGCAGATCAGGTTGTGGACCTCCCGGGCCTTTGGAACCAACTTCTCGTTCTTCGAAAGTGGGAGTACCGCGACTTTGTACGGAGCCAGATCCTTGTGGAGCTTCAGCACGGTGCGCTTCTCGCCACGTACTTCTTCCTCGGTGAAGGCGTCGACCAAGAATGCCAACAACGCACGGTCGACTCCACCTGAGGGTTCGACGACGTGCGGGATGAATCGTTCGTCCCGTTCGGTGTCGAAATACGACATGCTTTTTCCGCTGTGCTTTTCGTGCTGCGAGAGGTCAAAGTCCCCCCGGTAGGCGATCCCTTCCAATTCAGACCATCCAATCGGGAAGAGGTACTCAATGTCGAATGTTGCCTTCGCGTAGTGCGCCAGTTCGTCCGAATCGTGCTCTCGTAATTTGAGCCGTTCCGGATCGATTCCGTAGTCCTTGTACCAACGCATCCGCTCGTTCTTCCAGGACTCCAAGTACTCAAAACCCTGGTCGGGCCTGACGAAGTACTCAATCTCCATCTGCTCGAATTCACGGGTCCTGAAGATGAAGTTGCCGGGTGTGATCTCGTTCCGGAACGACTTCCCGATCTGCGCGATTCCGAACGGCACCTTCATCCGCGAGGACGTCTGCACGTTCTGGAAATTCACAAACAGACCCTGCGCCGTCTCTGGCCTCAGGTAGACAATCGCGGCTTCATCCTCGACCGGCCCAAGGAATGTTTTGAACATCAGGTTGAACTGGCGGGGTTCGGTGAATCGATCCACTGCCCCACAGTCCGGGCAGGTGTTCGAATCGACGTGATCAGCCCGAAACCGATGGTGGCACTCGCGGCACTCGATCAGCGGGTCCGAGAAACCCTCGACGTGCCCACTGGCAACCCAGGTCTGTGGATGCATCAGGATCGCTGAGTCCTGGCCAACCATATCGTCCCGCTCTCGTACAACGGTACGCCACCACGCCTCTTTCACGTTCCGTTTCAGTTCGACACCGAGCGGCCCGTAGTCCCAGGTGCTCCCCAGGCCACCATAAATCTCACTGCTTGGGAAGATGAATCCGCGTCGCTTGCATAACGAAACGATCGTGCTCATATCGTCAAACGCAGCTTCGACCAAGGATCCTCCAGTGGGAAGAATTGCGGGGTCACCAGAAGGCGACTCAGAATAACAAAGCTGTTGGGCTAACCTTCTGATGATCCTTCCGTTGTTCACGACGAGAGATACGACGTCGCGTCAGGGAGAAATCCGCATGCAATTGAAATCGCACCGCCTTCGATGGCTGCTCGTCTTGGCAGTGATTCTTATCGCCTCAGCCTGTGCCCCGGCTGACGAAGATGACGCGTTCGGCCAATCGACATCGAGCTTCGACATGGAGGACGCCGCCGGCTTTGACACCGGAGGCCGGGGCGAAGCGTTCCCAGGAGCCCCGGCACCGACGATGCCTGGCGGATCGGTAGGCTCCTTCCCAGTGGATTCCGACACCTCAACTAGCGGTCCCTCAAAGCAAGAAGGATCGAACGAGCAGGATGCGGATGACCTCGGGATCGACGTCGCCGAACGTCTGATCGTCCGCAACGTCTCGATGGCGATTGCCGTTCCGGAGGTTTCGACGACCCTAGACGATGTCACCACCGCCGCGGTGGGGTTTGGTGGATGGGTTGTCACATCGTTTCGGACTTCCGATCACACCGCAACAATCTCGTTCCGGGTCCCGGCCGAGCGTCTGGACGACGCGGTCGCGTTTCTGAGGGGCTTGGCGACCGAGGTGGAAGCCGAGACATCGACGAGCCACGACGTGACCGAGGAGTTCGTCGATATCTCCGCTCGCATCACGAACCTCGAAGCGACCGAAGTCCAGCTTCGCGATCTCTTCGAACGCGGCGGGAATATCCAGCAGATCCTCGCTGTCCAGCAGGAGCTCACCAAGGTCCGCGAGGACATCGAGCGCCTGACCGGACGCAAACGGTTGCTTGAAGACACTGCTGCTTTCTCTCTCGTAACGGTAATCCTGCAGGCTGATCCATCCGAACTCGAAACGGATGCCGGGCTCGACCGAGTTCTCGTCGAGGGAGAGACCGCTCGCTTCCGGGCGGTATTCACCGCCCCCGAAGGGATTGAGGACTTCTCCTACGAATGGGACTTCGGGGATGGCACTCCGGTGACCCGGGGGTTCAGCACCGCGCCAACTGACGAAGAAGGCACGCGAACGACGGCAACGGTGGTCCATTCTTACCGTGACGAGCAGGATTCTCCGTTCTTCGCGACGTTCATGATCACGGGCACCGGCGATTCCGGGATCGCTGAGGGAGAGGACACGGTCCAGGTTACGGTCACCAGTGTCCCAAATATCCAGGTCTCAGCGGGCGAGAACGTGACGGCGGCCGTCGGCGAACTCGTCACCTTCGCGGGGTCCTTCACTCGACCGGAGGGCGTCACTGACCTGAAGTTTCGCTGGGACTTCGGCGACGGCCTCGCGCCATTCGAAACTAATACCCCTGACGATCTGACGACGATAGGGGCTGAACACGAGTACTCAATCAACCGTCTGGACCCATACATCGTCACCCTCTTGGTGACCGGCACAACGGAGCACGGCGCCGAGGTTCGGGCCGAAGACGTCATCCGAGTGAGGGTGATCCCAGCCTCTGTCTGGTCGGAGACCGTCGTCGATCTTGGTGAGACGGCGCGCGCGGCAACACGAGCTCTCTCCGCCACCTTCCAGGGCGCCATCGGAGTCGGCATCTGGGCTTTGATATTCAGCCCCGCGTGGGTCGGCGCGATCGCGCTCGCGGTCATCTTCAACCGCAGAAGGCCGCGTCGCAGTCCGCGCCCGCCGGTTGGGCCGGACGATGGGGCTGGCGGAGAGGACTGAATCGAACCGGGCGCTAAACCGAAGGTCGCTTCTGCAACGACTCCTGGAATTGCTTCAGTTGCTCAGCCAGATCTTGCTGCCGGATCGCCATCGTTAGATCACCGCGAGTCCGTTCCAGAACGCCTCGGACCATGTCTGTCGTGCGGCGGAGGCCGCCGGTCATCGCGTCAGGGAAGTCGATCGTTACCAACACTCGATAGATGTCTTCCATCGCCGAAAGAGCATCCTCGCATTGTCGGAATTCGCCTTCGCGGATCCGATCCAGGATGAACCGTCGAAGTTCCTCCGCAGCTTCTCCAAGGCCGTTGAGATACGGCGCGTCATCGACCCCGATGTCTTCGGGTGTCGGAACGGTCGAGCCGAAAACGATCGCGTATGTGGCGCTCGCCTCGGCGAATTCCTTCTGGACATCGTCGACGAATCCGGAGTGACGGAGGTCCGGATAGTCGGACACTGCAGAAAACAACAGCTCGAGGTGTTGGCGAGCGTCCTCCAAGATCTTGCTCGCTTGATCGGACTCGCCTCGATGAGTGGATCGGATCGACGTGGCACAAAAACGAATCGTCTCTCGCGACAGCCTGAGCGCGTCGTCTCGGCTTCCCTGTTTCCGAGTGAATTCGTCTCGGATCCGTTGAGCTATCGGCTCCAGGTCCATCGATGCAGAGACGGCCCTAGTCCAGGCCGCGCTTGTCCAGGATCTTGTCGACCTCGCCTTCGCGCGCCTGGCCGATCATCTCCTTGACGCGGTCAGGCATCTCGACCCCTGCTTCGTCGAGCCGCTTCTCGGCCCACCGTCCGATGTTCGACGGATCGCGCCAGTAGTCGTAACCGGGGGCATCGGGGTCACCACCAGCTTCGTGGCGCATCTCCGTGGATCGGACGTAGGCAACCCGCGAAGGTGCCCGTTCGATCTTCACTGAACCACAATGTGCGCACGCCTGATCCGTCGGAGTCTCAGCGGGGATCACCTTGAAAAAGACGCTTGAGACGCGGCCGCAGTCGTTGCACCCATATTCATAGATCGGCATCGCTTCACTCCTCCGGGTCAGAAGTCCCAGGCGGGTTCATCCGGAAGCCCGGAATCGTCACCACCGTCATCCAGGTCTTTCATCCAGGATGATTGGTCGTACTCGTTGTACAGAGCTTGCGGCGACTGGAGGACCGCAACTCGAGAGATCAAACGCTCAAGTGAACGGCTGCCACAGTGTTCGCACTCTGGCTCGATCACGGCCGAAAACGTTTTTGCGAATGCGGAAAAGTGTTTTCCGCATGACTGGCATGAATATTCGTAAATCGGCATGGCGTGTACCCCGTTGCAGACGCGCCATTTTAGCAACGCGCTTGCGCAACGGTAGCCGTATGCGTTTGAAAGATGGTTTAGATACCAAACGCACCCACCCACGTTCTTCTTCCGATACCCGCCCAAATATCAGAATCGGCATGTCGTCTCCGGTAGCTTCCTAATCCCCCGGACGGAGCGACGTGCGCGGAGCCAGGTCTACATCAGTGTCTGCTCCGAGCGAAGGAGAACAGCTATGGACTTGAACGAGTTGAGCCAACCGCGGGGCGGTGTCAGCCTCGCCGACGCGGATCAGTACCCGTTGGTAGCGGCCTTTCTGGAGTTGCAGGATCAGTTCAGCGCTCCCGAAGAGGCAGCCGAGAAGATCGCGATCGCCCTACGGTCGCGACTCGAAGCTGGCAATGGAGCCATCCCCGCATCGGACGTGGTCGACTTCCTGACCATGGCGCCTCAGGTCTTTTGGAAGCTCTCGGACACTGAGACGCTTGTCCTTTACGGCAACATCCTGGCGACCGTACAGGGCGTCTAGCCCGACTCGACACTCTCTCCCTCCACGGACGCCCGCGGTCTGGCGTCTCGCCCGACGCGGATGGTCCCGGCGTCATCGACGCCAGGCCGGGCACGCGCTCGTCGCCGTTACACTGAGGTTCCATGGCGTCCGGAGCGAAATCGCGGGAGTTTATTGTCGGTGTAGACGTCGGGGGAACCTCGACCCGCGTCGCGATCGCGACCTCACCGCGCGGCCGGATGACAAAGGAAGTCTTTCGCACTCCAGCTCGATTGAGCGTCGAATCACTCTCGGAGCGGATCGCGCACACCGCCCGCGAACTCGTGGAGACCGTCGGCGGGACGATTGTCGCGGCGGGCATCGCAGCGGCCGGGACCGTGAACGATCGTGACGGCACGATCATCGAATCGCCGAATCTTCCCCAGTTCCAAGACGCTCCCTTCGGGCATCTGGTTGGATCAGCGCTAGGTGTCCCGGTGATCCTCGAGAACGACGCCAACTCGGCGGCCGTGGGTGAACACTCGCTTGGTGCAGGGCGTGGGTCTCACGACATGGTCTATCTGACGATCAGTACGGGGATCGGCGGCGGGTTCATAGCATCGAACCGCCTGTACCGTGGTGCGCAGGGCGGCGCGGGGGAGTTCGGGCACACGGTGATCGTCGCTGGAAGAACCCCACCCTGCCGCTGCGGGCGCGCCGGCTGCTGGGAAGCTCTCAGTTCCGGGACCGCGATCGCGCGCGAAGTCCGAGACCGCCTGCTCGCTGGAGAATCCTCCCGGATTCTCGAGTTGGTAGGCGGGACGCCTGGGCGGGTCACGGCCCGGGATGTGTTCAACGCTGCTGGCGCCGGCGACACTCTGGCCAATGAAGTGTTGGATCAGGCTTCGTATTACCTCGGGGTCGGCCTGGCGAACGTGCTGAACATCCTGAACCCGGAAGTAGTCGTAATCGGGGGCGGGATGGCGCGGCAATGGAACCGATATATCGAACCCGCCATCAAGGTGGCGAAGGAGCGAGCGTTCCGGCTTCACGGCGAGGCCGTGGATTTCCGACCAGCCTTGTTGGGCGATGACAACGGATTGCGTGGTTCGCTGTTCTTCGCACGAGAAGCAGCCACGCGCGCCCGAGCATCCATCGGGACGTCGGGCCCCCCGCCAGCTACCTAATCCCCAGGCATGGAAGGGATCGGAAACAGCGATGGAAACAGAAGAACACCGAGGAGACGCTCTGCCATTCGTGACCATCAAACCTGATGGCTATGATTCGGCGCGCAAGTATCCCTTGATCATTCTTCTCCACGGGTTCGGCGCGAACATGTACGACCTCGCCGGTCTCGCCCCGGCTATCGGCGAAACCGGCTACGTGTACGCCTGTCCGAACGCGCCCGTTGCGATGGACATTGGCGGCGGACAGGTCGGGTTCGGTTGGACGCCGCCCGATGGGTTCAACGATCCGGAATGGGCTCAGCGAAGTGAGGGCCTTCTTGATCGCTCAGTTGCCGAGATGTTTGGGGCAACCGACGCGAACCCGGGGAACACGGTCCTGCTTGGGTTCTCACAAGGAGGCGGGCTCGCTTACCGGTATGGTCTCTCTCGCCCTGAGGTCTTCTCGGGCGTCATCGCGTTGAGTACAGGGTTCCCGCGAACTGAGGGGTTCGACCAG
>CAZIBZ010000202.1:0-5944 GCA_964537445.1 uncultured Dehalococcoidia bacterium
GATACCAGCAACGGTGCGATCACCGTAGACAACGTTCACGGCGAGATCGATGGCAATACGAGCAACGGCCGTATCGAGTTCAGCGGGTCGTTCGATACCGGATCAGCCAACTCACTGACCACGTCCAACGGCAGCATCACGATCAACGTTGGCGAGCAGGCGAACCTGCACATCGATGCCGACACGAGCAACGGTGACGTCGACGTCGAAATCCCGCTCGACGCCGCGACACTGCGGGATGAACGGGTCGTTGGTGACATCGGCGACGGGAGCGCGGCCCTCCGCCTTCGCACGTCCAACGGCTCGATAACGATTCGCTAGAAGACCTGCTGGCCTCGTTCCGCGATCAAGGCATGATCCGTCCTGGCTCGTCTCCCTACGGCGACGGCCCCACGGCCCAGAGCGGTATCTCCTGCATCCCACGACCCGACAGTGCGTAGACACCGTTTGAGGGCCGATCGAACCAGCCGTAGACGTCCCGGTACAGGATGGCTCTGGCATTCGGGTCGCCGATGGCTGTGGCGACCCGAGAGGCCTTGGTCGGACCGTTCGCCTGGAGATACAACGCGATCTCCAGCGCCCGTTGACGATAAGCCGTCATGATGCCGCTCCGAACGGACACCCCACCGAGGTTTGGATCGCCCGCGCGCCTCACGAACTCGGCGAGCAACGATCCCCGCTTCTTCCTGGACCGCTGGGGCCGGTACTCTCCGGGGTCGAGTACGGCATCGACGGCGTGTCGCTCTACCGAGGGATCGATCACCAGTAGGCCCAGGCCGAGCATCCTGAGCAGCTTCACGGCCTGTCGCCGCCTTCTCCTCAGCGTGGGGTTCCCGACCGGCACCGCGACATACACCTTGGAAGTGACGGCTAGCCTTTCGACCGCCTGAAGTACCAGGTCGAGATTCAACGACAGTTTCAACTCGACCACGACCAGCTCTTCGTCACCACGGACAGCGGCGATGTCGCAGTTCGCCACCTCGCCCTTGACCTCGTAACCCTGCGATTCGAGGAATCGCTTCACGGGGAGATACAGGTCCGATTCGTTCAACGGATTTGCATCGGCCGCTTGTTACGTCCGGGTTTGGAGCCTCAGCCGCTTACTCCCCCCAGATCGTCTTCGCCACGTCCGCGACGAGTCGGATCTTCGCCTCCTGCTCCCCAGGACTCAGTGGGTTCCCGACCTCCACCGACGCGAACCCGCACTGGGGACTCAGGCCCAGCCGTTCCAACGGCACGATCGAACTCGCCTCGCGGACCCTGGCCTCCACGGCCGCCGGGTCTTCCAGCTCGCCGCCTTTCGTCGTGATCAGGCCCAATGCCACTCCGGTCCCAGCTCCGATCTGCTGCAGCGCTCCGAAATCACCCGCGCGCGGCGTGTCGTATTCGAGCAACAGTCGGTCGAAGCGGAGCCGCGGGAAGAGATCTCCGGCGATCGCGTCGTAGCCTCCCGAAGCCTGCCACGCTCCAGCCGCATTCCCCCGGCACACGTGCATCGCCGTCGTAACGCCCGGAAGGTCCTGGACGACGGAATTGTCCAGATCGGCGTAGAACGCCAGGTCTCTCGCGAGGTCGCGACCCTCCGATTCGAGGAATCCGGCAGCATCCGGATCGCACAGGACCCCGTAGTTGGGCGCGTCCAGCTGGATGTAGTCGCAGTCAAGTGCAACGAGGTCCTCGATCACGGAGCGCAGGTAGTCCCGCACCGCATGAAGAAAGCGTTCCTCGGTCGGGTACGCGCCCGTCGACTGGTCCGCGTGCCACATGTTCCAGTGAAGACTGGGAGCCGGTAGCGTGTACTTGGTCCGGACGTGGGCGTTTTCTCGCAGGAACCTGTACTCCCTCTGCGCCAGATCGCGGTTCGGCCGGATCTCCTCGACGACTACGGGAAACGGCAGCGCGTTCCACCGCTCCGAGTCCTCGGTGCCCTTCCACCCGATCGGGCTCGACCCACCGCGAACGAACGTGAAGCCATCCAGGGACTCGATCGTGACGATGTAGTTGCGCCGCCGCAGCTCCCCGTCGGTGATGACGTCCAACCCTGCGTCTTCCTGGAGGCGAATCGAATCGACGACCGCCGCATCTTCAAGCCTCTGGACATCCGCTTCCGTCGTCTCGCCGCCCCGAAGCGCGCGACGAGCGTCCAGGATCTCGCGCGGTCTCAGCAGGCTACCGATCGTTTCCGCCCTCACGTCAGATTCCGCCATCGCTTTCCCCCTCGGTCGCCGTTCCGGTGCTTCCGCGCCGCTCTGTCCGTTCGACGCCTCCCGACAGGGCCTAGGCGTCGCTTGGTGGCGTCAGTCCGTATGGTGGGGCGATCGTCTCTATGGGGACCTCGATCACCGTCGGAACGTCGTTCGCCGATATCGCCGACGCCACGGCCGCGGGTGCGTCATCGAGTCCACCCACCCGCACCCCACGTGCGCCGAACGCCTCCGCCAACGCCACGAAGTCGGGATTCCGTAGCTCGGTGCCCACGATCCGCCCTCCGAAGCGGTCCTGCTGATCGAATTTCGATGACCCGAACGCGTTGTCGCGGAACACGACCGTCACCGTGTTGATCCCGAACTGGACGGCCGTCGCAAGCTCTGTCGCTCCAAACAGAAATCCGCCGTCCCCGCTCAACGCCACAACGGGGCGATCCGGAGCGCCGACCTTCGCTCCGAGCGAAGTCGGGAATCCGTATCCAAGGCTCCCCATGTAGCCGTGCGTCACGTACCGTCCGGGCCCGGGGATGGGGAACGCGGGGCCAGTCCATTGAGCCATCGTCGTCACTCCGCTGACGATGATCGTCTCCTCCGGGACCGCGGCGCGAAGCCCCTGCATGAATGCCAGCTGCGTTCCCGCGGCGGTTCGCATGCGGCGCTCCGATGCCTCGCGTGCCCCGCCGGCGTCGGCGGGTCCCCACTCTCCCTTCGTCTCTTTCCCGCGCAGCGCCATTGCCATCTGCTCAAGTGCCTGCTGCGCATCGGCCTCGATCCCTAGGTCGACGGGCCGGGTCTTCCCGATCTCGCCTGGGTCGGCGTTCACGTTGATCACGACCTGCCCCGGAACGACCTGTTGCGGAGGCGCCAGTCGGGTCCCAACGGCCAGGACCACGTCTGCACGGGGCAGCAGATCTCTGCCCGTTCCCCATCCGAATGACGAAACCCCGGCAGAAAGAGGATGACGCTCGTCGATCGCTCCCTTGCCGCCTGCAGTTGTGATAACCACGGCGTTCAGCGCCTCGGCAAGTGCCGTCACTTCCTGGGTCGCGCCCGAGCGTAGGATCCCCCCACCGGCCAGGATCAACGGACGAGCGGCAGCGGCCAGCAGGTCCGCCGCTCTCGCGACATCGGTCTGGGACGCGCCCGCCCGTGGGTACTCCTCCGCCTCGGCCAGCGTGACGTCGGCCGTGTTCGCGAGGACGTCAGGCGGGATTTCGACTTCCACCGGCCTCGGCCTTCCGGTCTTGATGTGACGCACCGCTTCGTGCACCGCTTCCGGAATCTCTTCGACCCGGACCACGCGCCCGCTCCATTTCGTCATCGTGCGGACGATGTCGAGCTGGTCGTGAATGTCATGCAGCGCACCCACGTCGCGGCCGATGTCGGTCGACGGCACCTGGCCGGCCACGAGCAGCATCGGAGACGAATTGGCGTAGGCGGTCGCCAGTCCCGCCCCGGCGTTCAGGACGCCCGGGCCGGGCACGACGAGTGCCGCCGGCACCTTCCGGCTGATCCGCGCATACCCGTCCGCCATGAACGTCGTCGTCTGCTCGTGGCGCGTCGTGATCAGCGATAGCTCCGGCTCGTTGTGGAGCGCATCGAAGATGTGCATGATCTGCGCCCCGGGCAGCCCGAAGATCACCTCGATGCCTTCCGCCTTCAACGCGGCAACCAATGCCTGCCCGCCCGTCATCGTTGGCATTTCTGGGCCCCCCTTCGTTTCCACGCTGGCGGACGTCGATGCACCAGCGTGACTCGGTTCACGCGGGAGTCATGCTAAGGGATAAACGAGAGACGACGATGCTCTCGCTCCAGCGTGACCCTCCCGAACCACGATCGATCTGATCCGTCGAACGGGGGAGGACCCGTCCCGCGGGTCTACCGCTTCGCCAACAGGTACTGCTCGGGCCACTCGATCTCATGCCCAAGCGTCTTGGCCGCATGGATCGGCCAGTACGGGTCCCGCAGAAACTCCCGCCCCATCACCACCAGGTCTGCCCGCCCGTTCCGGATGATCTCGTCGGCCTGCTCGGGTGCGGTGATCAGCCCAACCGCGGCGGTTGGAATCTCCACCTCCTGGCGAACCCGCTCCGCGAACGGCACCAGGTAACTCGGCCCCAGCGGTATCTGTTGAAGCGTCGAGATCCCGGCGGACGAGCAGTCGATCATGTCGACCCCACGGGCCTTGAGACCCCGCGCAAGGGTCACCGTCTGTTCGATGTCCCAGCCACCCGGTACCCAGTCCGTCGCCGAGACCCGCACGCCCAACGGCCGGTCTTCCGGCCAGCTCTCGCGGATCGCCTCGACCACCTCGTAGAGGAAGCGTGACCGGTTCTCCAGGCCGCCGCCGTACTGGTCCTCCCGAAAATTCGCCAGCGGCGACAGGAACTGGTGAGCGAGGTACCCGTGTGCCCCGTGCACCTCCAGCGAATCGAACCCCGCCTCCAGCGCCCGTCGCGCCCCGTCCCGAAAAAGGTCGACCTGCGCGCGGATCCCATCGATCGTCAGCGCCTCAGGAGCCGCCCAGCCCTCGGCGTGAGCATCGGGGCTCGGAGCGACCGGTTGTTCCGGCCCGTGACCCCTATCGGAGGACCACGCCTTCCGCCCCGCGTGGGCCAACTGGAGACCGATCTTCGCCCCTTCGCTCTGCACGTACCGGACGATCCGCGCGAGCGGCTCGACATGCCGGTCGTCCCAGATACCAAGGTCTCCCAGGCTCAGGCGGCCCCGACCCTCCACCGACGTCGCCTCGACCATCACCAACCCGGCTCCCCCAACGGCCCGTGAACCCAGGTGAACTAGGTGAAAATCAGTCGCGCAGGCGTCCTCACCCGCCGAGTACATGCACATCGAAGAAACCACGATCCGGTTCCGCAGCGTCATTCCCCGGATCGAAAACGGCTCGAAAAGATTCGGCATCGGCATCCTCCGTGGTTACAAGACCGACCGACATTCTGACGCCTCCGCCGCCGATAGTCAGTAACCCAAGGCGCGATACCACCTGCTTCTACCGAGTGAGGTAGATCCAGCCCAGTGCTGCGAGCAGTATTGTGCCCACCAAAACGGACCCCATCATCAGCAGGGCCGCGCGGCGGGAGACTGGATGCTTCCGCTCCTCCATGAAGACCGGGATCCAGAGAGGGACCATCACCGCGGGGAGTATCCCGATGGTGCCTTCGAACGACATCCAGACCGCGGTCAGGACCAGGCTCGAAACGATGGCGATTGCCACCCGACCTCTTCTCGTTCTCATCGACGCCAACGTGAGCACCTCCTTGTTCACAGCGCCGAGGTTCGACCGCTGGAGACTCCTACTCCCACCTCAGCGCTTCAGCCGGGTACACCCGGGACGCCTGCCACGCCGGATACGCCGTCGTCAGCAGCGACGCCACGTACGAAATCACCACGATTCCGAGAACCGACACTCACGGGATCTTGAACGCCGCCCCGCTCACCCCTAGCTCCTCCACGATGAACCCGACGACCAGGTACGAAAGCGAGAGGCCCAACACCGTTCCTATCGCGATCCCCAGCATCGCCACGAACGATGACTCCAGCAGGAACGTCGCCTGGATCATCCCGCGTTGGAACCCGATCGCCCGCAGTGCTCCGATCTGCCGCCGCCGTTCCACGACCGCACGCGCGGTGATTACCCCCAGCGCTGCGATCCCAACGAGCAGCCCGAGCCCCATGAACCCTTGCAGCAGGAAGTTCAGCGTCCGGTTCGAGGCCAGGTT
>CAZIBZ010000203.1:0-4422 GCA_964537445.1 uncultured Dehalococcoidia bacterium
AACCCAAGGACCACCCTGGGCGTCAGGTCAAGGAACGCCGACGCGTCCATGATCAGCGCTACGGTCAGGACGTAGGCGAGTCCCGCGATGATCGACACGAACGTCGCCGAGCGTGCCCCTACCCGGTCCAGCCCCAGGCGGATGAGCACCGACGCCACCGCCCACGAGACGGAGGCCACGAGCGCCACGGAAATACCGACCGCGGTGTCGCTCAAGAGGGGTGGATAGTGAGTTTGCCGGGGCGACCGCTGGTTACGCCGAGACGCCTGTGGCGCTCGCGCTCAGCATCGAGCCGAAGATGAACTTCCCGTCTTCGCCCCCTAGGATCGCCTCGCAGCACCGCTCCGGGTGGGGCATCATCCCCAGGACGTTTCTGTCGCGGTTCACGATCCCGGCGATGTTCGCCATCGATCCGTTCGGGCTGAACTCCGGCGACACTTCACCTTCGGGGCTCGAATACCGAAAGAGGATCTGGTCGTTCCGCTTGATCTCGGCGAGCGTCTCCGGGTCCGCGAAGTAGTTCCCGTCTCCGTGCGAGATCGGGATCCGCAACACCTGCCCCGGTTCGCACTCCGACGTGAACCGCGAATCGGTCGTATCCACGAGAAGGTTCGTCCACTCGCAGCGGTACTCCAGGTGTCCGTTGCGCAACAGCGATCCCGGCAGCAATCCCGCCTCGCACAGGATCTGGAAGCCGTTGCAGATGCCGATGACCGTGCCGCCCTCTTTCGCCATCCGCTCGACACCACGCATCACGGGAGAGAACCTCGCGATCGCCCCCGGCCGCAGGTAGTCCCCGTAGGAGAACCCGCCGGGCACCACCGCGATGTCGTAGTCGGACAGGTCGTTCTCGTCCTTGTGCCACACCAGATCGACCGGTACGTCGAACACCTTGTCAAGAACGTGATGGCAATCGCCGTCGCTCCAGGTCCCCGGGAACACCAGAACTGCGCATCGCGTCATACCGGCCATTATTCAGGCCAGAGGCCAAATTGTCACGAAGTCTCGCCCGTTCGGGCCATCCCCGCCGAAGCCCGCAGTCAGAGCTCGATGTGCCGCTCCGACGAACGCCGGCTCCTAAGCAGCATCCACAACCCGAACCCAACGAGGAACACGGGCCAGAGGCGGCCGATCTCCCAGTCCGCGGGCAGAACGTCGAGGTTGCCGGCGAAGAAGATGCCGCCCAGCAACATCAGGAAAAGGCCGAAGCCCTTCGGCCGGCCCCGCATCATCGAAAGGCCCATCAAGATCAGGATTCCGGGCCAGATCAGACCCCAGGCATACCCGAGGTCCAGGATGTCGAGGTTGTTGAGGAGGAGCAGGCCGCCGATAACGATCAGGATGCCGGCGAATCCGAAAGGCGGGCCACGTCGGATCCGGTATCGGTAGCTGTTCATTGGTTGTCGGGGGTTGGCCCTTTCGGGCTGGTTCAAGGAAAAACTGGCGGGAGTGGGAGGGAGTCGAACCCACCGGGGACGACGCAGGCCGCCCCCCATCGGGTTTGAAGCCCGTGAGCCCCACCGGGAACCATCCACTCCCGCGCGGCACCCGGCATGAGCACGCTGGAGAGTATACGCGGACGAGCGCGGTAGCTTCTGAATGAGCGACGCGCCTACACGGCGAATGGCTGTCCCCATGCGATACTCAACGTAAGCGGTCACGTGTCTGTTCTCTTCTCCTCCCCTCCTGACGACCCGACCAGCGCGGGCTAGCCATGCGCGTCATCTTCCGCATCCTCACCTCGCTCGTCTTCCGCCCGTACTCGAAACGGGTGGTCGCCGGGTACATCTCCGTCTTCGGCGCCGCCGGGTTCGCCATTGCGATCCCCCGCATCCTCGGCCTCAGCGTGAACCGCATGCTCGAGCCCGGAGCTGGTGGAGTCTCTCAGCTCTACCTTTTCGCGATCGTCATCGTCCTGGCCGGAGCCGCGCGTGGCCTCTTCGCAGCGGGACAGACCTACATCGGTGAGAGCCTTTCCCAGAAGGTCGCCTATGACATCAGGAATGCCTACTTCGAGAAGCTCCAACATCTGAGCTTCGCTTTCCACGATCGCCTGACGACTGGTGCGCTCATGTCGCGCGCGACCGCCGACGTCGAGGGCGTCCGTATGTTCGTGAACATGGGCGCCGTTCGTGCCGGGTTCATCTTCGCCATGGTCGGCGGGATCGCCGTGTCGATGGTCCTCACCGACGCGAAGCTGGCCGCCGTGAGCCTCGCCTTCGTACCACTCATCGCCTGGCAGGCGGTGACCACCAGCAGGATGCTCCGCCGCACGTGGCTCCGCGTCCAGGAGCTCACCGGAGACATGGTTTCGGTCCTCCAGGAGAACCTCACCGGCGTCCGGGTCGTCAAGGCCTTCGGCGCGGAGGAACACGAGATGGCCCGCTTCCGGGGCGAGGCCGAACAGGTTCGCGACGAGACCTTTCTGGCCGAGCGCCGATGGGCTCGCGGGTTCGCGGTGATGAACGGCGGCTTCATGGCTGCAACCGCGGCGATCCTCTGGGTGGGTGGTCAGGAGATCATCGGCGGCCGAGCCGTCTCGACACTTACGGGCGAGGTCACATACACAGGCCTCACGCCGGGCGACCTCGCGGCCTTCGTCATCTATATGGGGATGCTGGCGATGCCCGTGCGAATGATGGGGTGGATGGTCAACAACTTCGCCAGGGCTGCCTCCTGCGGAGAGCGCCTCTTCGACATCCTCGACCAGGAATCTCCCGTCGAGGACCGACCCGACGCTCCCCCGCTCGGTCGGATCGAGGGACGCGTGACCTTCGACGGCGTCACCTTCGCCTACGACGGGACTCCCGTCCTGAAGGACATCGATGTCGACATCGCCTCCGGGAGCACCGTGGCCCTGGTCGGAAGGCCGGGCAGCGGCAAGACGACCTTCGCACACCTCATCGCCCGCTACTACGACGTCTCCTCCGGACGGGTCACGCTTGACGGAGTCGACGTCCGTGAAGCAGCGCTCGCCAGCGTTAGAGACAACGTCGGCGTCGTCCAGCAGGACGTCTTTATCCACACCGCCAGCATCGAGGAGAACATCGCGTACGGGGCCGTCGGTGCCCGCACGGACCTCGTGGTGCGGGCGGCTAAGGCCGCGCAGCTCCACGACTTCATAGACGGGCTCCCGGATGGGTATCAAAGCCTGGTTGGCGAGCGCGGCGTGGGCCTCTCGGGTGGTCAGAAGCAACGGCTCTCGATCGCGCGGACCCTGCTGACCGATCCACCCGTGCTCGTCCTTGATGATTCCACCTCCAGCGTCGACGCGCAGACCGAGCGCTCTGTCCACACGGCACTTCGTGAGGTCATTCGAGGCCGCACCTCGTTCACCATCACCAACCGGCTCTCGACGGTCACCGAGGCGGATCTCGTCCTCGTGTTCAGAGACGGCTCGATTGTCGAGCGGGGTACGCACGCCGAGTTGTTGGCGGATAGCAGCGAATACCGGACCCTCCATGACTCACAGCTCCGGCCGATGGAGTCGCTCGCCGAGCAGGAGCTGGCGGCCTCGTGACGACCTCCCCTCCCGTCGGATACGGCCACATCGGCGGTTCCGCCCTCGACGATCAGGTCCTAGGCAAGCTCTATGACCACGGAGTCGTCATACGCCTCATGCGGTACGTCTTCCGCTACCGCCTCTGGACCTCCCTCTCCCTCATTGGGATGGCCGGATACATCGTCACGATCGTGGTGCAACCACTGATCATCGCGTGGGGCATCAACGGCTTCATCGTCCAGGAGGACGGCGCTGGACCCAGGTGGGGCAGCCTGAACGTCGTCGCCCTGGTCTTCCTAGCGAACACCATCGCGAATATCACGTTCAACTACGTTCAGTACTATGCGCTCGCACGAGTAAATGTCCAGATCCTCTATGACCTGCGCACTGAGATGTTCGACCACCTTCAGAAACAGTCGACATCCTTCTACGACCGAAGCGAGGTCGGGCGCATCATGTCCCGTGTTCAGAACGACGTTCTCCAATTGCAGGAGTTCATGGACGTCGCCATCATCACCGCCGGCGACGTCGGCCTTCTCGTATTCATCGGCGCGGCGATGCTCTGGATGAGCCCACTCCTCGGCATCGCGACACTGGCCACGACTCCCCTGTTGGTCATCGTCATCGCCTTCTGGCAACGGAAGTCGCGTCCCACCTTCGTCCGCGTCCGGACGGCCATCTCGTCCGTGAATGGCAGCCTCCAGGAAAACATCTCAGGGATCCGCGTCGCCCAGGCGATGAACCGCCAGGCCGTCAATCTCGAACGGTTCGATGGACTCAACGAGGAGCACAAGGCAGCCCAGCTACGGGCATCGTGGCTGGGAGCCGTGCTCCTCCCGGTTGTGGAGCTCACCACGGTCGCCGCCCTGGGCCTCGTCGTCATCCTCGGTGGCGGCATGGTGCTGAACGGCGCGTTGGAG
>CAZIBZ010000204.1:0-11056 GCA_964537445.1 uncultured Dehalococcoidia bacterium
TGAGGGCGTTCTTCACCAGCGCTCGGGCGTCCGTCGCGCCCTGTTCCTGGTGGACGGGAACGCCAACCTGGGAGCCTAAGGTCGCGAGCTGTTGAACGGCCGCTGGCCTCCTGAGATCAGCGGCGGCGAGGGTCACGCTACGGCCTTGCTTCGTGAGATAGGAGGCCAGCTTGCCGGCAGTCGTGGTCTTCCCGGAGCCCTGGAGGCCAACGAGGAGAACCGGGACCGGACCATCTTGGCCGCTGCCGAGGTCGCGTTTTTCCGCCCCGAGAAGTTCAGTCAGCTCCTCGTGGACGATCTTCACCACCTGCTGGGCCGGTGTGACGCTCTGCAGGACGTCTGATCCGACAGCGCGATCTCGGATGCGTCCCTGCAGATCGCGAACGACCTGGAGGTTTACGTCGGCCTCAAGGAGTGCCCTGCGTATCTCGCGGAGCACTTCGTCGACGTCGCTTTCGGTGATGCGTCCCTTGCCGGATAGCCGGCTGAAGGCCCCGTTCAGGCGGTCAGTCAGTGTCTCGAACATCGGTCTTTCCTAGTCGAGGGCGATGGCGATGCGGCGCCCCGTTTCCGACGACTCCACCACCGCATCGAGGACCTGCTGTATTCGATAGGCGTCTTCGAAGTTTGGTGACGGAGACTTGCCTTCGCCGATGCCGTTCACGAATTCGCGCACCATCAATCGGAACGCGACGAGGCGGGGGTCACGTTCGTCATCGAACGGGACGAACTCAGACGACATGGGCAACTCCGCCCGGGACTCGTCTCCGAATCTCGCGCCGTAGACTTTCCCATCCGGAGACGGATTGAATCCCGGTGCGGGTTGCGGGGTGGAGAGCGAGCCCTCGGTGCCGAAGATCTCGATCTGCGCGCCATCGCCGAACGGAGCCGCGCTGCTGCCGCTGAACGATCCCCACCCACCGTTGGCGAACTCGATCAATACCGCGAAGGTGTCATCGGTCTCCGTCAGAGTCGGAGCGCCGGAGGCGTCCACGCGTTCCGGCATCTGCGCGCGCATGATCGACTGGACGGCCACGATGTCGCCGAACCAGTGCCGGAAGGCGTCGA
This sequence comes from uncultured Dehalococcoidia bacterium, assembly GCA_964537445.1. Lineage (GTDB taxonomy): Bacteria > Chloroflexota > Dehalococcoidia > UBA6926 > UBA6926 > JASLZO01. Next base: position 1,069 of record CAZIBZ010000204.1, read on the forward strand.
GGTAGTGGGACCCGAGTCCCCAGAGGAACCCTCCACGGCGGCCAAGGTCCGGGTCAGGGGCGGGGCGAGGCCTGGTGCCCGTACGACGGGGACCGACCTCGAGGCTCCCGCGAACGAAACGGAGATCGCCGATGTAGCGCTGGTCCATCAACTGTCTGACGAACGCTCGTTGGGGAGCCCATCGGAACTCGTGGGCGATCATCGCGGTCTTCGTGCTGGCACGTGCGGCGTCACGCATCGCCCGAGCTTCGTCGGCGTTCACGGCAGTGGGTTTCTCGCAAAGGACGTGTTTGCCTGCCTCCAGAGCGGCCACGGACATCTCGCTGTGCTGGGCGGGCGGCGACGCGATGCTCACGATGTCGACCTCGGGTATCGAGAGAACGTCGCGCCAATCGCCGGTCGCGTGAGGGATGTTGAACTGGGTTGCAGCCTCGCGGGCCCGTTCTTCCCGCCGTGCTGCGATCGCAACGACCTCGAGTCCCTCCGATTGGAAGCCCGGGACGTGAACCGTTGTGCCGAACCCGACGCCAATGACCCCGACACGCAACCCCGTGCTATTCGTCATTTGTTCCCCCCTCAGTCGCTGCCGTCCACGCACGAGTATACGAGCGGAAGACCCTGAATCTGGGCTCTTCGCAGCTACAATAAACGCGTTCGAATCGGGCCATTCACCCATCCTGGAGCGTGGCAGATCCTCCCCCTCCGCTTGACGCTCGAAAATTTCATGCCGTATCGCGGTCGACAGTCTTCGTTGGACCTCGGTGCGTTGGGAATCGCGTGCCTGGCCGGCGAGAATGGCGCGGGGAAGTCGGCGATCTTGGACGGGATCACCTGGTGCCTGTGGGGGCGCTCACGAGCCGGGGCGTCGGCAGATCCATTGGTGTCCGCCGGCGAATCAGAGATGGCGGTCGAGTTGGAGTTCAGCGTGGGCGAGGGCCTGTATCGCGTGCTCAGACGTCACCGCCGCCCACGAAGCAATTCCGGTGCCGGCCAGTCGTCGTTGGAGTTGCAGGCGTGGGATGGGGACCAGTTCCGTGCCCAGAGCGGAACGCGATCTCGAGAAACCCAAGAGCAGATCACCGGCCTGCTGCGCCTCGAATACGACACTTTCGTCAATACCGCGTTCCTGGTTCAGGGGCAGGCGGACCTATTCACGAAGATGCGCCCCGCGGAGCGCAAGCGGATGCTGGGCGAGGTGCTGGGGCTTTCCCATTACGACGCGTTCGCTGACAACGCTCGCGAACAAGCTCGGGAGCGAGAAACGAGGAGACGTGCTCACGAGGCGCTTGCCACCAACTTCGAGAGTGGGTTGGCCGGCCAACCCGATGTTCTCGCCGATCTTGATTCAGCCGCTCGTGAGCTGGAATCCCGGCGGGAGGAACTGGCGAAGGCGACACGAGATTCAGAAGCCCTTCGATCAGACGTGGCGAAATTGCGAGAGGGACGGAAGGAACTAGAGCGGCTGTCCGCCGAGGGCGCGCGATACACGGGTGAGCTAGGGCGGCTCCAATCCGAGCTGACTGCAACGTTCGCCGGGGTCGCCAATGCCCAGACGTTCCTCGCGCGCGGAACCGAGATCGAAGACGGATTTTCGTCGCTCCAGGCAGCGCGGGTCTCGCTTTCGGAACAAGGTGAGAAAGCGCGAGCGGCCAACGAGCTAAGCGCGCGGAAACCGGCGTTCGAGCAAGCCATCACGGCCGGCCGGACAGCTCTTGAGCGAGAGCTCGCTTCAAAGGGGGCGCAGGCGCAGGAATTGATACGGAGGACCGAATCGAAGTCGTCACTCGAACGACGTTTGGCAGAGACGGAGGAGCGGCGCCTGGAGCATGGGCTTTCTCGCTCCGAGTTGGCGAAGAAGCTGGAGGAGCGCGAAGCGCTTGGTCGTGAACTTGAGTCAAGGAGGGCGGTGCTCGCACGGCTCCAAGAGGAAAGCAGACAGATTGTCAAGAGTCTGGACATCTTCAATTCGCACGATCTGAGCGAGGTTGGTGCGGAAGTTTGCCCGGTGTGCGGAACGGCGTTGGGAGCACATGGCCTTGAAGAGGTACGACGGCACTACGTGGAGCGGCGGTCTGAGAACGAGCGCGAGACTGCCGAACTGACCGACCAAGGCCGGAAGCTACGGACGGACTATGACGAACTCCAACGCTGGTCCGGGCAAAAGACCGTCGAAGTGGATACCACCTCCGCGTCGATCGAAGCCGACATCGGTGCGATCCGAGCCGAGATGGGTTCGGCGGAAGCGGCGGCGGTGGAATTGCCCGCGGTGCAAGCCGACACAGAGGTCCTGAGTGCGAGGCTCGCGGCGTCCGAATTCGCCGAGACCGATCGCGTTGGTCTCGCGAAGATCGAGTCGGAGATCGCCGCCGTAGGCTACGACCCAGAGGCGCATCGCGTGGCCCAATCCTGGGCGGCGGGACTGGAGCGATGGGATGCGGAATTTCGGGCGCTCGACGAGGCGCGGACTTCGCTCTCGAATCAAACCGCCAGGGCCGAGGACCTGACTCTCAGGCGCAACGACGCCGAAGGATCGCTGGCCGAGGTAACCGCCCGCGCTTCCCGCCTTCAAGAGGAGGTCGACGAGAGGGCGGGGACCGAGAGCCGCCTGAGCGCGCTTGATTCCACCATCGATGACGTACGACGGATGATCTCCGAGCTCGAACGAAAGCGCGGAAGCCTTGAGCGAGACAAGGCACATTTGGAGCAGCAGCGAATCAGCCTCCAGAGCGCGAGAAAGGACGAACGCCGCTCCGCGGAGGAAAAGGGTATCTACGATGATCTCGCGACGGCATTCGGAGTTCGCGGGATCCCAGCGCTGCTCGTCGAGACGGCGATCCCGGAGATCGAAGAAGAGGCCAACCGGCTGCTTTCCGCGTTGACCGACAACCGAATGAGCCTGCGCCTGGACACCACACGAGAGACCCGGGGAGGATCGCAGCAGGAGGTCCTTGACGTGATGATCGGGGACGAGTGGGGTACCCGGGCGTACGAATTGTTCAGCGGAGGAGAGGCATTCCGCATCGATTTCGCGTTGCGCGTTGCCCTGTCTCAAGTGCTGGCGCGGAGATCGGGCGCAGAGGTGCCGTTGTTGTTCATCGACGAGGGGTTCGGGACCCAGGACACCACCGGAAGACAACGACTCGTGGAGGCGGTTTCGACGCTATGGAACGACCCTTCTTTCCATGACGGTCTGATCCTGGTCATCACGCACATCGACGAGATCAAGAACCAGTTCGATTCGCGGATCGAGGTGACGAAGACGGACCTGGGGTCTCGTTTCGAGGTGATCAGCTGAACGGATCCGGCGAGCGAGAATTGCGCCCGTTTTTCGCGCGGCAGTACACTGGCCGCGGCCGAGAGGAGGGCTGCGCGCGATGATCGAGATGGACATCGACAGCATCCGCGTGAGCCTCATGAACTACCAACGTGTCGTGATTCTCAAAGAGACGTCATCTCAGCGGTACCTGCCGATCTGGATCGGGCCGGCCGAAGCCGAATCGATCGCGATCAAGCTTCAGGACGTATCGGTCCCCCGGCCCCTGACTCACGACCTGATCACCAACGTCATCAGCGAACTGGGCGCCAAGATCTCAGCGATTATCGTGTCCGACCTGACCAATGACACGTTCTTCGCGAAGATCGTGCTGGACCACGATGGCAGCCAGGTGGAGATCGACAGCCGACCCAGCGACGCCATCGCTCTTGCCGTCCGAACGAAGGTCCCGATCTATGCCGACGAGGGCGTACTCGAGCGGGCCGGTGTGTTGATCGACAAGGAAACCGGGAAACCGGTGACCGACCTGGAGACCGAAGGACCGGACCGCGAGGTCACCGAGGACGAACTGAAACGACTTTCCGCCTTCCGTGATTTCGTCGATGAGTTGGACATAGACCTGGGTGAAAGCGAGAGCGAGAACCAGCACGAATAGACCCTGGCGCCCGCTCCTTGAGTGAATGGCGTCAGGTACGAATTCCTTGACGCCCCAATCTGGCGCGTGATAGATTTCTCAAGCTGTTCGGGATGAGTCGGTCGCCAGGATTCGAGCGTTATGCGGTCGCAGTGCGGCTGCTCGGCATGGGCTGGTACGTGGCGATGAGCATCCTGGGCGGTGTGCTGGGGGGTCTCTGGCTTGATGGGCGGACCGGGTTGGACCCGCTCTTCACGCTCCTGGGCCTTGTGCTCGGGCTAGTGATGGCCTTCTACGGCGTTTACAGGATGGCGGCCCCGCTGCTGGCGGGCTCGGACAACAACCGGAGAGGGCAGGGGTAAGCCAGATTGGGACCTAAGGGGCTTCTAACCCTCGCGGTTGTCATTGGTTCTTTCGTATTTGGCCTCTTGTTTCTCAAGGGACCGCTCGAAATCCCGACCCTGATCATCGAGCCGTCTGCGCGTATCGGCGACCCTGATAGCGGGTATCCGCTTCGGTCTTCCGTGATCCAGCAGTGGATCGCAATGCTCATCCTGATCGTGCTCGCCTTCTTCGCAACGCGAAAAGTCAACCTGATCCCGGGTCGCCTCCAGGCGATGTTGGAAATCGTGGTCGAACTGATGCTCGGTCTGTGTGAACGCGCAGCCGGTGCCAAGAACGGCAGACGATTTTTCCCGGTTGTCACGACCATCTTCCTATTCATCCTGAGCGCCAACTGGCTCGGCCTGGTACCAGGAACGGGAACGATCGGCCGGTTTATCAATGCGGAACACGTGATTGAAGAGGCGGAACACCACGCCGAGGAGGAAGGGGAGACGGCGGACCTGAGCGTGATCAGGTTGTTCGTCGTCGATGCCGATAGCCACAACGTGATGATCGGGCAGTCCGAATTCGAACTCACCGCTGAGGAATGGGAACACGGGAAGGGCGAGGAACTGGAAGCCAAAGGGCAAGAAGCCGGTCACCTACTTCCCTACATTCGCCCCGCGAATACGGACGTCAATACCCCCTTGGCGATCGCGATCTGGAGCTTCCTGTTCGTGGAGTTCTGGGGTATCAGCACGTTGGGGTTCGGCTACTTCAAGAAGTTCTTCAATTTTGGCCGCCTGCTACGCGGGAATATCGGCTTTGGCATCATCGACGTGTTCGTTGGTTTCCTGGAACTCATCAGCGAGTTCGTGCGGATGGTGAGCTTCACGTTCAGGCTGTTCGGAAACATCTTCGCCGGCGAGATCCTGATCCTCATGGCGGGTTTCTTTTTCCCGCTGGTCGCCGTCACAGGCGTTTTCGTCATGGAGCTGTTCTTTGGAGTGATCCAGGCATTCATATTTGCAATCCTGACACTGATCTTTGGGGTGCTGGCGGTAACAAGCCACGGCGATCACGATGAATCAGCAGAGGGTGCTCACCACTGATGGAGAAGACGGTAGTCCGAGAAGCATGAGAAGGACGGGACGGGAGGTATCGACAGCATGAAGATTTCGCGGGTCCCCTGGGGCCGAACCGTATCGGTTCTGTTCATAGTCGGCGCGCTCATGTCGGTGTTGACAGGTACGGCGTTCGCGCAGGCCGAACTTGTTGAAGCGGCCGAGGCCGGCGCTGATGGCATGAAGCAGCTTGCAGCCGGTCTCGCGATCGGTCTGGGCGCGCTCGGCCCGGGCATCGGCATCGGCATCGCCGTGTCGAAGGCGATGGAAGCACTGGGACGCAACCCGGAGGCGGCGGGAGCGATCCAGACGAACATGATCGTGGGTGTTGCGTTCGCCGAGGCAGTGGCCATCTATGCGCTGGTCGTTGCGATCCTGATCAAGTTCGTCTAGAGAGCACCGAGGTCAAACGGTGGAGATCCTAGAGAACATCGGCTTCAACCTTCCGGGGTTAGTCTCGCAGTTCATCAACTTCGGACTGCTCCTGATCCTCCTGAGCGTGCTGCTGTATCGGCCGTTGGTGCGCATCCTCGATCAGCGCGCGGAGCGCATCCGCGAGTCGTTGGAGGCAGCGGAACGCGCCCGGCAGGAATCGGCAAAGAGCGAAGAAGAAGTTCAGCGAGCACTCGGGGAAGCACGGGAGCGAGCGCAGCAGATCATCCAGCAGGCCCAGGAACTGGGCCAAAGGATGGAAGCTGACGCTCGTGAAGGTGCGCGGACAGAGGCGGAGGCGCTGATTGTCCGAGCCAGAGAAGAGATCCAACGAGAGCGGGACGACGCCGTCGAACAGGTGCGTCGCGAATTTACGGATCTCGCGATCTTCGCGGCTGAGCGCGTGATCAATCAATCACTCGACACCGCTTCTCATCGGACACTCGTCGAAGAGGTTCTTGAAGAATCACGCTCCGGCGACGGGGGCAACTAACCAGTGCCTTCGACGGGTTCTGCGAGGCGATATGCGCGAGCGGTCTTCGAGATCGCACGCGATAGCGACACGTTCGATCAGTGGAGCGGTGACCTGAACACACTGAGTGGCGTGCTGGGCCTTCCGGAGACGCAGGCGTTCCTGACGACGTCGAAAGTACCGGATGAGCACAAGCAGCAACTTCTTGACCAGAACCTGGACGGGGTATCGACGCAGGCGCGAAACCTGGCGACGTTGCTCGTGCGCCGAGGGCGCGTGCACCTGGCTGCCGGAACCGCGATGGCGTACCAGGAAATGCTCGATGAACACCGGGGGATCGTGTCGGCAACCGTCACGACCGCTGTGCCGCTTGATGACGACCTCCGAAACCAGGTCGAGTCCAACTTACGGGATCGGCTCGGCGGGCGCGAGCTCCGGCTGGTGTCGGTGGTGGACGAGAGCATCGTCGGGGGGATGGTGGCGCGGGTAGGCGATCAGGTGATCGATGGGAGCACCAGGACGCGGTTGCGGAATATGCGCGACTGGCTTCGTGACGAGGCTGCTTCGTAAGCGACCGGGAATCAGAAGAAAACCGAGGGTCCGGGGTTCGAACCCGTGATGGGCTGACGATACACGGACGAGGAGTAACAGGCGATGGCGGTTCAGGGCCAAGACATAGCATCCATCATCCGACGGCAGATCGAGGAATTCGGCACGAGTGTCGAGGCGGTCGACGTCGGGACAGTGATTCAGACCGGTGACGGGATCGCGACGGTTCACGGTCTGACCGGGGTCCGCTACGGTGAATTGGTCGAGTTCGACTCAGGTTCAGCCGGGATGGCATTGAATCTCGAGGAGGAAACGGTTGGACTCGTGATCCTTGGCTCCGATGAGGGGATCAAGGAAGGGACGGAAGTCCGAACGACTGGCCGTATCGCCGAAGTTCCCGTTGGTGAGGCAATGATCGGACGCGTGGTGGATGCGCTCGGCGTGCCACTGGACGGCAAGGGCCCGATCAGCACGACCCGAACTCGACCGATCGAGCGAGTTGCCCCCGACGTCTCCGTACGGATGGGAGTGGACACTCCCGTGCAGACTGGCCTGAAGTCGATCGACGCGATGATTCCGGTGGGCCGCGGACAACGAGAACTGATCATCGGCGACCGCTCCACCGGAAAGACCGCGGTGGCGATCGATACGATCATCAACCAACGTGGTGGCGATCTCTTCTGCATCTACGTGGCGATCGGACAGAAGGCGTCCAAGGTGGCGCAACTGGTAGCCACACTCGAGGAAGCCGGGGCCATGGAACACACTGTGGTCGTGGCCGCGAACTCGGCTGACCCGGCGCCGATGCAATACCTGGCCCCTTACGCAGGATGCGCGATCGGCGAGGATTTCATGGCGGAGGGCAAGGATGCCCTGATCGTCTATGACGACCTGTCGAAACACGCCTGGGCGTACAGGCAGATCTCGCTATTGCTCCGACGCCCTCCGGGACGCGAGGCGTATCCCGGCGACGTCTTCTACCTGCACAGCAGGTTGCTGGAGCGAGCCGCCCGGCTCGACGAAGCGAACGGTGCCGGTTCTTTGACCGCTCTTCCGATCATCGAGACGCAGGCCGGGGACGTGTCCGCCTACATCCCCACGAACGTCATCTCAATCACCGACGGCCAGATCTACCTGGAAACTGACCTATTCAACGCGGGCATCAGACCCGCGGTGAACGCTGGACTCTCCGTATCGCGCGTCGGCGGTGCCGCTCAGACCCGCGGCATCCGTAAGGTAGCTGGCCGGATGCGCCTGGACCTGGCGCAGTATCGGAACCTCCAGGCATTCGCTCAGTTCGGGGCACAGGATCTGGATACAGCGACTCGTCGCCAGCTGGAGCGTGGCCAGATCCTGACCGAACTCCTGAAACAGCCACAGTACGCACCGCTTCCTGTGGAGAAAGAAGTGATCGTTCTTTTCGCGGCCACCCAGGGTTTCATGGACGACGTGTCGATCGATCGGGTGAGCGCGTACGAGAGTGCGCTGTTCATGTTCATGGAAGCTAGCTATCCGAAGATCGCCGAGTCCATCCGCGCCGAGCGTGACATCTCGGACGAAACAGATGCGGCCCTTCGCGCCGCGCTGGACGAGTTCAACCAATCGGGCACCTTCTAGCCGATGCCAAGCACCAGGGAGATACGCCGAAGGATCCGTGGGGTGCAGAGCACCGCCAGGATCACGAACGCGATGGAGTTGATTGCGGCCGCGAAGATGCGGAGGGCTCAACAACGAGTCCTGGCGTCGCGGCCGTATGCAAACAAGCTGAGCGATTTCCTTGGAGACCTGGCAGCGCGCCAAGCGGCTGCTGAAGCTGGTGAACTTCATCCGCTGATGGAAGTACGGGAGCCGGAAAACATCGGTGTGATCCTGGTGACCCCCGACCGAGGCCTCTGTGGCGGCCTCAATGCGAACCTGATCAGGACGGCGACTCGCTTCAGCGCGGAGCAAACCACCCCGGTGTCCTGGACCGCAGTTGGTCGCAAAGGGCGTGACTTTTTGGTGCGGTATGAAAGGGACGTGCGCGCCGATTTCACCGCGCTCGGTGATTTTCCATCTCCGCTCGACACCGCTCCTATCGCCACCGTAGCCGTCCAGGAGTACACGGAGCGAAAAGTCGATCGCGTGTACCTCGTATTCGCCGACTATGTCAGTGCCGCGGTCCAACGGCCGACGATCAAGCAATTGTTGCCGATCCAAACGCCAGATGAATCTGAGGGAGAAGCAACGGCCTTGCCTTCGGACTTCGAGTACGAACCGGATCCCGGCACCGTGCTTGGCACGCTGCTTCCGCGATACGTTGAGATGCTGATTTACCAGGCAGTGCTGGAAAATGCGGCGTCTGAGCAGACCGCGCGGATGGTGGCGATGCGCAACGCCACCGACAGCGCGGAAGAAATGATTTCTGACCTATCTCTTATCTACAACAAGGCCCGTCAAGAGGCCATCACCAGCGAGCTGCTCGACTTGGTGGGCGGCGTAGCGGCACTGGAAGCAGGATCGTGATCATGAGCGCGCCTTTGTCCGAGGCGGTTCTGCCGGTGTCCTCTCCAGGCGAAGAGCCGGTTCGATGGACCGTTGCGGGCGTGGTGTGTGACCTGGACGGCGTTCTGACGGATACAGAGACGTATTTTTTCCGCGCCGTGAACATGTTGCTGACGGACAAAGGGCTCGCGGAACTGACAAGCGAAGAGATGATGGGTCTTGTCGGCCTGGACAACGCATCTTTGTGGAACCGGCTACGACACGCCCGCCCGCTCGACATGGACCTGGCCGAGTACACGAACCGGGTGGACTCGATCGCCCAGGGCATCTATGCATCGGAGATGAAGCCGAGCAATGGTGCGATCGACCTTCTCGCCCGAGTGCGGGCGCAACGCCTGCCACTCGGGCTCGCGACGTCCGGCGAGATGGATTGGGTCGGCAATCGCCTGAACATCCTGGGGATCGAGAAAGCCTTCGATGCGGTGGTCACCGGAGACGAGGCAAGTCGCCCGAAACCCGACCCGGAGATATACGTGACTGCGGCGAGCAAGCTGAACGTGGATCCGAGCGCCGCGCTCGCGATCGAAGATTCACCTATCGGCATCCAGGCAGCGAAAGCGGCCGGAATGTTTACGGTCGCCGTGCGAACGATGTGGACACGAGGTATGGACCTTTCGGTCGCCGATGCGGTCGTC
>CAZIBZ010000205.1:0-8887 GCA_964537445.1 uncultured Dehalococcoidia bacterium
CGAGGTGCGCGCGGTTCGAATCTCAGTGTTGAACTCCGCGAAGACACCACCGTTCTACATCAACGAGGAGAGCGAGGTCGATGAGGCGTTGCGATTGCGCTATCGCTACCTGGACCTCCGGCGGGAACGGATGGCACGGAACCTCCGGATGCGACACCGCCTCGTAAAGATCATCCGGGACGAACTCGATGACCGGGATTTCCTCGAGATCGAGACCCCGATCCTCATCAAAAGCACACCAGAAGGCGCGCGGGACTACCTGGTGCCGTCACGGGTGAATCCGGGGCATTTCTACGCCCTGCCGCAATCTCCCCAGCAGCTCAAGCAGCTGCTTATGGTCGCGGGAGCGGAACGGTACTTCCAGATCGCCCGCTGTTTCCGTGACGAAGACCTGCGTGCAGACCGTCAACCGGAGTTCACGCAACTTGACTTGGAGATGAGCTTCGTCGACGAGTCCGACATCCTGTCGTTGATGGAGATCCTGTACGTCCGGATCGTCGAGGAGATCGCACCAGAGAAACGCTTGCCAAAGCCGTTCCCGCGGATCACCTATGCAGAGGCGCTGGAACGATACGGGAGCGACAAGCCGGACCTCCGGTTCGGGATGGAGCTTCATGACCTCTCCGAGATCGCGCGCGGCAGCGGTCTGGGCGTGTTCACGGGAGCCCTCGAGCAGGGCGGAGTTGTCAAGGGAATCCTGGCGCGCGGCAGTGCCGGATTCTCGCGTCGGGAACTCGACCAACTCACAGACATCGTCCGCGAACGCGGCGCCCGCGGCCTGGTGTCGATCGGACTCGAAGGAGAAGCGGGAGCGCCTGTTGCGGCGCTTCAAGAAGACGGTGTCCGGTCGGCCGTCTCGCGTCACCTGAGCGTGGAGACAGTTCGCGAAATCGGTGAGGCACTGGAAGCGAAACTCGGAGACCTGGCGTTGATCGTCGCGGGACCGGAAGACGTCGTCCTCGCTTCGCTCTCGGCCCTGCGCAATGAGTTGGGAGAACGATTGGGCCTTGCCGATCCAAATGAACTCGCGTTCGCGTTTGTCACCGACTTCCCGCTGTTCGAGTGGCACAAGGACTCCGGACGGTGGGACTCGGCACACCACCCGTTCACGGCCCCTCGCCCCGAGGACATCGACAAGCTGGACTCTGCTCCGGGCGAGGTACTGTCCAGGGCGTATGACGCGGTCGTGAACGGGTACGAGGTAGCTTCAGGCAGCATCCGGATCCACGACCAGGAGTTGCAGGGCCGCATATTTGGGATCCTGGGATACGGGGAAGAGCAAACCCGGGATCGGTTCGGTCATCTGCTGGAGGCGTTTGAGTACGGGGCCCCGCCACACGGTGGATTCGCGTCAGGGATCGATCGGCTGGCGGCCGTGCTCGCTGGCGAAGCGAACATCCGCGAGGTCATCCCATTCCCCAAGACCCAGACCGGGCAGGACCTGATGACATCGGCTCCGTCGATAGTCGATCAGGATCAACTCGCCGACCTGCATCTGGAGCTTCGACAACCGTCCTGAGACCGGCTTCCAGGGCCGGAATTCTGAAGGCCGGTTGTATACTGAAACTCGTTCCTGCTCCCAATTGAGCTGAGGTATGCCCGCTTGAAGATCAGCACTGAATCATCCGAAGACCGACAGGTATTCCTCCAGGTAGAGCTGGAGGAGCCGGAGATCGAATCACATAAGCAGCAGGTCTACCGAAAGCTGGTCCAAACGGCAGTGATCCCCGGGTTCCGGAAGGGGAAGGCCCCGCGTGTGATCCTCGAGCGCTATCTCGGCGCTGAGGCGTTCATGCAGGAAGGCCTCGAAGACCTCTTGGAAAGATCTGCGAACGACGCCGTCGAACAGGAGAACTTGGACGCCGTCGCACCTCCAGAGATCACGGACGTCGAATCGCTCGATCCGATCACGTTCAAAGCGACCGTCCCGCTCATGCCGCAGACGGATCTGGGCGATTACCGATCGGTTCGTGTCGAGTGGACGGAGCCGGAGGTGAAGGAAGAAGACGTTCAGGAAGCGCTCGATAACGTGCGCCGGCAAGGAACCCCTTGGGAACCCGCGGAGGGCCGTCCAGCCCAGGCGGGAGACCTCGTGACGCTCGTAGCGAAAGGTGTTGTCCCGAACGAGGACGATGCGGACGCCGAACCATCGGTGTTCCTTGAGGAAGACGGGATGAGCTTTCCTCTCCAGGAGGGCGCTTCGTGGCCCGTTCCGGGGTTCGCGGAGGAACTCGTTGGTTTGGCGACGGAGACCGAGAAGGAGTTCGCCCTTACGGTCCCGGACGACAATACGAACGAGGACCTGCGCGGCAAGTCAGTTTCCTTCACCGCGAAGTTGACCGAGATCAAGGAACAGAAGCTTCCTGATATGGACGACGAGTGGGCCAAGGGCGTCATGGACGGGTTCGACACCATGGCCGCTCTGCGCGAGCAGGTCGAGACTGATCTCCGAACCCAGGCCGAGTCTCGAGCGTCGGTTGATTACGAAGAAGCACTCCTGGATGCGCTTGAACAGCAGGCGAAGGCGGAATTCGCGCCGATGATGGTGGAGACCGAGATCGACCATATGCTCCAAGAACAGGACGAGCGGATGCGCCAGATCGGCGTGTCACTGGCGGACTACGCGGCCCGGACAGGGCAGGAGCCGACCGAACTCCGGGAATCCATGCGAGAGCAGGCCGAGAAGCGCGTAGTTCGATCCCTGATCATCTCCGAACTCACCGAACAAGCCGGGATAGAGGCGAGCGCCGACGACGTCGAAGAGGAGATCACGCGTCTCATGGAGGCGCAGGGTGAGGACGAGGCGGCGCGCAAAAGCGCGGAGGAACTCTTTTCGCAGGACGCCGCGAAGGACACTGTCCGGCGCCGACTGGTCGCTCGGAAGTCAGTTGACTATCTGACTGCGATCGCGAAAGGCGAGAACCCACCGGACCCGGCACCGGCGAAGGCTGCCGAGCCTGCGTTATCCGGTGAGGAACCGGAACCAGAGGAAACAGACGAGACTGAGACCCAATAAGAGGAGAACGCCCGAATGACCCTGTTCAACCCATACGATCGGTCCATGCAGGACCCTTCTGACATCGTTCCGATGGTCATCGAGACCGGTGCCCGCGGTGAGCGAGCGTTCGATATCTATTCGCTTTTGCTGAAGGAACGGATCGTGTTTCTCGGAACGCCGATTAATGACCAGGTTGCGAACCTGATCGTTGCGCAGCTCTTGTACCTGGAGCGCGAGGACGCCGAGAAGGACATCAATATCTATATCAACAGCCCGGGTGGCGTGATCACGTCCGGACTCGCGATCTACGACACGATGCAGCTCATCCGACCGGATGTCTCCACGATCTGCGTAGGCATGGCGGCCAGCATGGGCACGATTCTGCTTACCGCCGGCACGAAAGGTAAACGTTACGCGTTGCCGAACGCGACGATCCACATGCACCAGCCGATTGGTGGGGCCCAGGGCCAGGCTGCTGACATCGAGATCGCGGCACGAGAGATCCTCCGAGTCCAGGAGATTATCCGAGGGATATTGTCTGCCCAAACGGGGCAGCCGATCGAGAAGGTCGCTCGAGACACCGACCGGGACTACTACCTCACCGCAGAACAGGCGAAAGAGTACGGATTGGTCGACGAGGTGCTTTCAGGCCCCGTGCCGTCCCAAGATGGCACAGGGCCGAGTAGCAGCTAGACAGACCGGGGGGATCGGATGGCGATGAGCACGCGCGGGGGTGGCGGCGGAGGCGCGAACTCTTCCGGAGGCCCCGGCGGTGGTCCGGGTGGCGGTTCCGGGGGCGATGGCTCCGGAACGAAGGGAAGCTCGTACCGCTGTTCTTTCTGTGGGAAACAGCAGGTGCAGGTGAAGCGCCTGATCGCGGGTCCCGACCAGGTCTACATCTGTGACGAGTGCGTCCACGTCTGTACCCAGATCCTGAAGGAACAGGTTTCGTCTCAACCGGAACCGGGGACGGATGAGCCGGAGCCAGCGGCTGCGGTGCCGAAAACTCCCACCCCGCAAGAGACTTACCGGCTGCTCAGCGAGTACGTGATTGGGCAGGAACGCGCGAAGCGTGTCCTGAGCGTCGGGGTCTACAACCACTACAAGCGAATCGGTTCAATGTCCGAGGATTCGGACGGCGACGAGGTCGAGCTGGACAAGACGAACATCTTGCTAGTTGGACCGACCGGAAGCGGGAAGACTCTACTGGCGCAGACGATGGCCCGGATCCTCGACGTACCAATCGCGATCGTCGATGCGACGTCGTTGACTGAGGCGGGGTACGTCGGTGAAGACGTGGAGAACATCCTGCTCAGGCTGATCCAGGCGGCGGACTACGACATCCCACGGGCAGAGCGCGGGATCATCTACATCGATGAGATCGATAAGACGGCACGAAAGTCGGCGAACCCGTCGATCACGCGAGACGTCTCTGGCGAAGGCGTCCAGCAGGCACTCTTGAAGATTGTCGAAGGTTGTATCGCGAATGTCCCACCCCAGGGTGGGCGGAAACACCCGCACCAGGAATTCATCCAGATCAACACCGGCAACATCCTTTTCATATGCGGCGGCGCATTCGAAGGGATCGAGGAGATCGTTCGTGCGCGGGTGCTGAAGAGCCAACAGAGCATCGGGTTCCAGGTACGCCCGCTGGAACAGGACCTGGAAGAACGAAATCGGGTGATGGCGGAACTCTCCCACGATGACCTCCTCTCGTACGGGATGATTCCAGAGTTCGTGGGCCGGATGCCGCTCGCGGTGGCGCTGGATCCGCTGCAAAAGGATGAGTTGGTTCGGATCCTCACCGAACCAAAGAACGCGATCGTGAAACAGTACGAAAGCCTGCTTGGGCTCGACGGAGTTCGGCTCGAGTTCAACGACGATGCTCTCGCGGCCATCGCCGACCGGGCGATCGGCCAGAGAACCGGCGCGCGTGGATTACGGACGATTGTCGAAGAAACGCTACTGGACGTGATGTACGACATTCCGAGCCTGGACGGGATCGCGCGATGTCTCATCACCGGCGACGTGATCCGTGGGACGGCGCCACCGTTCCTCCTCAACGAGTCAGGCGGTGCCGTGCAGCGTGAACTTACGGAGCGCGGCGCCTAGACCGGATCGCTTGGCTTGCCGAGGTTGTGAGCGGTTCGGACAGTGGCCTCGATACCGAATCCGATGTCACCCACCGCTATCCGCTCGTTTGACCCATGGGCGGTGCTCGCCACTTCGTCAGCCGTTATTCCCCGCATCGGCGTGAACCCGTAGGCGACCGTCCTCGGATCGAGGTCTCTGAGGTCCGTCGAGGCTGGAAGAAGCACCGGGATGAGGTCCGCCGCAGGGTCGAGTTCAGCCATGGTTTCCGTGAACGCCGTCGCGAGAGGTGAGGTGGGTGGCGTCGCCCTGGGGCGGACCTCACGTTCGACAGAGATCTCGGGTTCGACACGGGCTTGACGAAGACGGTTTCTGATCGCAGCGAGCACCTGATCACGTGATGCGCTCGGAGGATAGCGAACCGAAAAAAGGGCTTCGGCCTCTTGCGGGATTCCTCCTTCCGCGTGACCCGATTGGAGAGAAGTCAGCGCGACGGTCGTGTGAAACATGGCATGTAGCGCCCGTCGCTGTGTTTCTGACATGCCAACGCCTCGACTGAGGAGTGCTGGCCCGAGGAACCGGAGCCCTAACGCCCGCTGTCCGGCCCGGCGCAACGCCGGGCCATGGGCGGACAGGGTTCTGAGCATCGCCGATGTTGCGTCGGAGCGGGTCCACGGCCAGCGCATCGTGACCAGGTCAGCCGCGACACGTGCGGAGACCTCCGCGGGATTCTCGGCGCCGGGAATGGAAGCGTGGCCTCCAGCGGCGCCCGACCCAAACGTGAGCCGGAGGCGGAAGGCACCCTTCTCCGCGATCGCATAGGTGTAAAGGTCGCGATCTCCCATCGAAGTGCGATACCCACCGCCTTCGCCAACGGCGAAGTCCGCACCGACCGTCTCAGGGTGGTGATCTACGAGCCATCGCACGCCGAGCGCCCCACCTTCTTCCTCGTCGGCAGCGGCGACGAACAACACATCCCCGGGCGCTGGATCCTGAAAGAGCGAGACGATCGAGGCCGCGTTGATCGCGGTTCGTCCCTTGTCATCGATCGCCCCTCGGCCATGGATGAACCCGTCGCTCATATCCCCAGAGAACGATCCGTGATTCCAACCCTGCGGATCGCCCGCGGGCACAACGTCCAGGTGGGAAAGCAGTAAGAGGGATGGGGCCAGAGCGTTCGTCCCGGCGACTCTCGCCGTGATCGATATGCGGCCCTTTTCGGGTTCGAAGACAGCCGATTGGACGCCGTGAGACGTCAGGAACTCCTGCACTGCGAAGGCGGCAGGCGCCTCCGCGGAGCCTGGGTTCGTCGTATCGATGCGGAGGAGATCCCGGAGCAATACGATAGTCTCATCTATGAGACCGTCTAATATCCGACGGGCCATCGAGATCTGCAGCCTATCGGGATGGATTCAAGGAAGCCTCGATCTCATCGGTGAGGTCAAGGCCAGCAGAGGGGTCCCCGGCCCGATCCAGGACACGACCCCGGTCGAACCGGAGATTCTCATCCGCGACAGCCCGGAGAGTAGAGATCAACAGCGGGACTTCTCGGAGGACCCCTTGAGCGCGGATGGCTCCGAAAAGCGATGTTGCTTCGATCTCGTCGGGCGTACGGATGTCCGGGGTTGCGCCGTACTCCGACCAGAGTGGGTCGAGGTCGGGACCTTGAATCGGAAAGCGGCAATAGGCGGCGATCGGTCCGCGATCGACCGCCGCCGTCGCAAGCTGAATCATCGCGCCACTCTCCGAGGCCCGTTCTTGGATCTGGGTACGAATAACCTCCTGCCAGGTGCCGACGGGACCACCAGGCACCGCGGGGTGGAGGTTCAGCGTTGGAAACGCGGTGACGACGGCTTCGTCGAGAATCAGAAGGAGGCCGGCGAGTACCAACACGTCCACCGGCGATTGCGACAGGAGTTGTAGCAGATCGGAGTTGTATCTGCGTCTCCAGTCCGAGTCATCCCGAGCATGAGCGTTCCGAAAGGCGCGGAAAGAGAGCGTCAGCGGCGTGATTCCGTTCTTCTCGACGATCTGAAGGAATGCGTCACTCCCATCCGCTTCACCACGAGCGCGGTTGCAGAAGACGTATTCGATCGATGCCGACAACTCGCCGAGTTGTATCGCCGCAAGCGTCGACTCAAGAAGCCTTCGTGAGCCGGGGCCGCGTCCCGTGGAGAGCCACCCGATACGGAGCATCGTTCTAGACCGCCCGAGGGGACGAGATTCTTGGGACAAGTTCGTCTAAACCCGGATGACCTTGAACGAAGCCGTCGTCGGCTGATCGGATGCACGAAGAATCCCCGTCGCGCCCGTGACTTGGCCGCTCGAGGTCATAGCTCTCATCGGAATGTTCTCCATTGGAGCCTTCTATTCGACGAATTCCGCAACTGATTGTCTTTCGCCGATCTGGAGTTTCCCACGGAGACCGTACCAGAGGTCGAACCGCGGTGAGGATGGTCAGTCGTAGGTCCCTCGGAGGGACCGGGCGCGAATAGCGACCACCTCGAAGAGCATTCGGAAAGGGTGGTGCCAGCGGACCCTGCTTTCTGGACCGTAGCGCCACTCGACGGGGAGTTGGGCGACGCTGAGGCCACGCTTTTTCGCGAGCACGAGGAGCTCGACGTCGAACCCGAAACCGTTGGAGCGTTGGCGCTGAAACAGGCTGTCGGCGGCGTTCGCTGTGAATGCCTTGAACCCGCATTGCGTGTCGGATTGGTCGATACCGGCGATCCTACGCACGGCGAAGTTGAAAACACGCCCCATCAAATGGCGAGAACGCGGTTCTCCGAGACGAACGGAACCGGATATCTCTCGCGAGCCGATGACGATGTCGTGCGAGCAAGCCAGGGTCGCAGCCTCCGCGATGGCCTCGACGGGCACGGCCAGATCAACGTCCATGAAGATGCGAACTTCACCAGTTGCTTCGAGCATTCCCGCCCGGATAGCGTTGCCCTTCCCACGATGCGGGAGGGACAGCAGCCGGACGCGCGGGAACCGGGAGGCGGATGCACCAACGGTGTCCGCCGTCGAATCGGCGCTGCCGTCGTCCGCGACGATTACCTCCGCGTCCGGGAAGTGCTCATCAAGGTAACCGTTCAGGGCAACAAGAGAGCCGGGAAGGCGACGTTCCTCGTTGAAAGCGGGGAGGATGATCGAGAGCGACGGTGCAGGCATCACGGGGCCCCGGTCTTAGCCGTCCGTCTCCTCCAGGTCAAAAGCGGAGTGGAGGGCACGAGTCGCCTCCTCCACGGCCGACTCACTGACCACGCAGGTGATGCTGATCTCGGCTGTCGTGATCATCTCGATGTTGATCCCGGCGCCTGAGAGTGCCCGGAACGTTCGTGCCGCGTATCCGGGAGTGTTCTGGAGACCCGCGCCAACGACGGAGATCTTGGCCAACTGCCGGTCGGCGGTTACCTCCCCCGCTTTGAACGCGGTTGCGACTGTGCGCATGTGCTCCAACGTCGCCTCGACATCGCCGGTGGCGACCGTAAACGAGACGTCGCTGTGGCCATCCTCGCCGACGTTCTGGACGATGATGTCAACGCTTATGTCTGCATCCGCAAGGGGCGAGAAAAGTCCTGCGGCGATGCCGGGTTGGTCCGGCACACGGCGAACGGTCACGCGCGCGACATCGGTCTCGTGGGCGATGCCGCGCACCTTGTTTCGTATCTCCATCAATGGACCTCCGTGGATCCTGGTGCCACGCCCGTCAGCGAAGGTCGACGCGACGTGGATAGGAACGTCATAGACCCAGGCAAGCTCGACGGCGCGATGGTGCATCACACGCGCCCCTTC
>CAZIBZ010000206.1:0-2578 GCA_964537445.1 uncultured Dehalococcoidia bacterium
ATAGATGACCCCGCCGCCAGCCGCCGCGACCAGGCTGACGACCCCCAGGGCGACGCCAACGTCTTGGAGGACGGCGCCCTCGGCTCGAAACCTCGAGATCATGCGATTACCGCCAGCGCCTCATCTCCACGATGCGGGAGGTGACGAACAGAAAGAACGCCGTTAGCGACAGAAAATAAACGATGTCCCTAGAGTCGAGGATCCCAAAAGTGAGGTCCCGTAGGTGATCGTTGAGCGATAGGAACCGGATGAAGTCCACCCAGAGTGATTCCGGGCCTCCAAGCGTCGCCACGAAGCTCGCCAGCCAGAGCAGCAGCAGAAGCGCCAGGGATACGACCGCCGCGACGATCTGGTTCGATGTCAAAGACGATCCGAGCAGCCCGACCGCCACAGCGACAGACCCCATCAAGACGAGGCCGGCATACGCGGTAAGGATCGGAAGGATTTCCGGGTCGCCGAACCATATGAGCAGAAGGGGGAAGTAGAGCGTCAGGCCGAACATCGCGAGCATCATCGTGAAAGCTGCCAAAAACTTCCCAAGAACGATCTCGGTATCCCGTATGGGCGCCGTCAGTAGCAGCTCCATCGTCCCGAGCTTCGCTTCCTCGGCGAAGAGCCGCATCGTCAGCGCGGGAGTCATCAGGATCACCAGGAAAAAGGCGCCGGTGGGCCCAAAAAGAAACCCACGCACCGTGGCCTCCGGGAAACGGCTCTCAACGCTCAGGGCAAATGAGAATCCCGTTAGTCCAACGAAAACCGCGGCGATCACGTATGCGATGGGCGAACTGAAATAGGTTCGGATTTCTTTCATCCAGATTGTCTGGATATGGCGTACGTTCATGCAGGCTCCGGCTCGGTGGACGCCGAATCTTGTTCTTCCCGTTCCTGCCTCACCGTGAGCCGCAGGAATATCTCCTCTAGCGAGAGGCCCGCCGTGTGCATGTCCACCAGGCCCCAGCCGCGCTCGATGATCCGCCGCGCGAGTTCGGCCCGAAGGTCCTGCGTCGGTTCGCACTCGACGATGAAGCGAAGCTCTCCGCTGGATTCGTCAGCTTCGACGGACTCGACGCCCGGGATGCCTGCGAGGATGCGGGTGATCTCGTTCTCGGTCCCTCCCCGCACCTCGAGGATGATTCGGGTTGTGCCGCCCAGGGACTCCGAAAGATTCTCGGCTTTATCCATCGCGACGATGCGGCCCTCGTGGATGATCATCACCCGGTCACAGACTTGGCTCACTTCCCCAAGGATGTGAGAGGACAGGAACACCGTGTGTTCCCCACCGAGTCCGCGGATGATCTGCCTAGTTTCGACCACTTGGCGTGGGTCGATACCGATCGTCGGCTCGTCCAGGATGAGTACCGGAGGTTCATGCAAAAGAGCCTGGGCTATTCCGACACGCTGCCGATAGCCTTTGGAAAGCTTCCCGATCAACGAGTCGGTGTACTCCTCGAGACGGCAGAGGCCGAACATGTCGTCAGTTCGGGAGCGGATCCGCTGTTTCGGAAGCCCGCGCAGCGCCCCCATGTAAGAGAGGTACTGGCGAACCGTCATGTCCAGGTAGAGGGGGACCGTCTCTGGCAGATACC
Source organism: uncultured Dehalococcoidia bacterium (assembly GCA_964537445.1). Classification (GTDB taxonomy): domain Bacteria; phylum Chloroflexota; class Dehalococcoidia; order UBA6926; family UBA6926; genus JASLZO01. Next base: position 1,587 of record CAZIBZ010000206.1, read on the forward strand.
CGATGGCGCGTCGCGCCTCCAAAGATTGGGTCTGGATATCGTGGCCGGCGATGGACGCGGTGCCGGAAGTTGGCGGCGTATAGCCCGTGAGGATCCGCATCGTCGTGGTCTTGCCGGCTCCGTTCGGCCCAAGGAAGCCCACGACCTCGCCCGGTTCAGCGCGGAAACTTACGTCCTCAATGGCGGGATAATCGCCATAAAACTTTGTGAGTCCCTTCGCCTCGATCATTCCCCGTGCCACACCTGCCGAGCGGATTGCAGCGAGTATACGGAGAAACCCACGCTGGGATGAATTTCCGACCCCTCAGAGCAGGCTTGCCGGTCACTTCCGTTGACCGTAGGAAGGGCGAATGATACGCTGAAGTGTATTCGTGGGGCGGTTCTCACTGTGGTCTCAATACCTTGTTTTGGAGGTATCAGATGAGCTTACGCGGAGCGGCGGCGATCATCGGCATTGCCGAGCTACCGACGCAACGGGCGACTCCGGGTCGTTCACAACTTGGGCTCATGGGGGACGCGGCTCGCATCGCGGTTCATGACGCTCACCTCCGCAAGGAGGACATCGACGGCCTGATCACGGAGGGTGGGACCGTCTACCCAGGCATGGTTTCTGAATACCTGGGCCTCCGACCTCGTTTCGCTAGCGGCGCCAGCATGATGGGCGCGAGCGGGGCGACGGCGACTACGCTTGCCGCAATGGCAGTTCAAAACGGCCTGGCGAAGAACGTCCTGGTGGTCATCGGCTCCGCCCGGAACAACGCGATCCCCGAAGCTGGCGGTGGACCAACTGGGATCGCGACCGAGTTGGATGCGACCGTTGGTACGGCCGCCGGTGCTGGCACCGGCTACGCCATGATGTACAAGAAGCACATGGAGCTCTATGGGACCACCCAGGAACAGCTCGCTCATGTCGCGGCGAACCAGCGGTTCAACACGTTGGAGAACCCGAATTCCGCCTTCAAAGGCCAGCCGATTTCCGTCGAGGACGTCAT
>CAZIBZ010000207.1:0-3454 GCA_964537445.1 uncultured Dehalococcoidia bacterium
AACCATCGATGAAGCCATGGCGGTGATCGAAGACCTGTTGGGCGAGGCCGAAGCCGTCATCGGGGATCGGGCGAAGTTTTATTTCGGATTCTCGGCCGAGAGCGCCGACGCCCAGCATGCATCGGAGAATCAGGAGGAGCGTGCCGGATTCTCCATCGACTTCCGCGAACAGGTCATCTACTTTGAAGCGTTCTTGGAAGCGATGAGTGACGAGGAATGGATCGATGGCCTCATCATCGGCATGGACTGGTTCGACCAGTACCGGCGACCACCGGAGGCCTGGTATTTCGACGCCACGCTCGAACATTCTCCGCGGTCGAAGCCAGCCGAACAGGCGTTGAGACTCTGGCTCGGGATCGAGTAGCTCGCGGTGCCCTCAGAGGCGTCTGAGGCTCTTGAATATCAGCAAACTCACCGCTCCCACGCCAACGAGCGCGACCCCGTTGATGACCAGCGCCGCCGGGACCGAGATCAACGAAGCCAGTATCCCCACCTGGAGATTTCCGGCCGGCTGAGTGCCGATTGCGAACACCCACGATCCTCCGGCGCGTCCCCGCATTCCTTCGGGGACTGAAAGTTGCATCAAACCCTGCGTGTACACGTCTGTGAGCGCTGCTGCGGCGTCCACCAGCATCAGCGTGACGAGTACGAACAGGAAGCTCGGCGCCAGTCCCAACAGGATGATAGCTCCACCGAAGACGTGCAGGACGACCATGAATGGCAGCCCATTCCGACGGGATGCGCCTATCACGGTCACCACGAGCACGCTGCCCATCCCGCCGAACGCCCTCACGCTGTTCATCAGGCCGAGCCCGTCCGCTCCAACCTCTAGCACGTCGCGGGCAAGACTCGGCAGCAGGACCATGTACGAGAACCCAACGACCTCCACGATCGCTGTCAGAATCAGCAGCTTCAACAACGTCGGGTTCTCTCGCAAAACCACGACGTAGTCCCGGAGATTGCCCATCACCGATGACCCGTCGGGCTCGACACGTGAACGGGAGACGGTCATCAAGAGCAGGTACGAAACGACATAGACGCTCGAAAGAGCTATGAACGCCTCTCCGCCGCCGAACCGTGCCGTTATCAACCCTCCGATCAGCGGGCCCACGAGACCGCCGGAGCGCATAGCGACCGTGGAGACCGCCATCCCATTGATGACGTTTCGAGATCCAACCAGGTCGTTCACGTAGCCCTGGCGCGCTGTCTGGAACGCGGACTGAAACACACCGGCGGCGAAGGCCAGGGCCAATATCCAGCCCAGCGGCATCTCGTTCAGCACGACAATTCCGGTCAACAGGGCCACAACCCACATACCCACGTTCATCCAGTTGATGAATCGGCCCTTGTCGACCCGGTCGACCAGAGCTCCGGCAGCGATTCCTAGCAGGAAGTTCGGGACGAACCGAATGCCGAGCGCGACGCTCACCCAGAACGGAGAATCCGTCATCTCGAGGACCACCCACCCGAGCACGACGATCTGTCCCATCATCCCAGCCGAGTTCGCCAGGACGGCGGCCGTCAACAGCCGGAAATCCCGGAACGCGAGCGAGGGTACGCGCGTGCTGATGAATGACATCGTCAGAAGAGGCGGGTCATCAGATGATGACCCGCCTCGAAGTGTGAGTGTCCCACATGTGGACCGCCCTGCTCGGTTTCGCGGGAAGGCGATTTTCTGGAGTTGTTCAGGGTGGGGGTTAGATTCCGGTCATTGGCCTTGTACTATGAAACCTATAAAAAGAGGGGGATACCTGATAGATGTCATTCATGTCTCGCGTCCGAGTTACAGGTTTTTGGCTGGCCGCTCCAGCACTTCTGGCGGCCTTCGCCTGCACGTCTGAGGCCGACCCGACGGCCACGTCCGTTCCACCGACCACCGTACCGCCTACAGAGATCCCAACGGCCGAGCCCGTTGCCAGTCACTATCCGCTGACCGTCACCGACATGCTGGGTCGCGAGGTGACCATCGAAGCCGCGTCCGAGCGCATCATTCCGATCAGCCCGACCGCGACCGAAACGCTCTACCGAATCGGAGCGACCGCCATCGCGCGCGATTCCAGCTCCAAATTCCCGGCCGAGACGGACTCTCTCGAAACCGTCGGCGGGGCGTACACCCCCAGCATCGAAGCAATCGTCGCGCTCCAACCGGACTTGATCGTGATCGAAGCTCTGTCTCAGGCACACATGGTGGGGATGCTGGCACCCACGGGCGCACAGATCGTCGCCGTTCGTGCAACATCTGCCGATGACGTCGCCCAAAGCCTGACGTTGTTGGGTCAGATCACAGACCTTGAGGAAGCTGCTGAATTGGCTGCAAGCGACATTGGTGAGCGGATCACTGCGTCAGCAGTCGAGGGGTCGCCGACCGTGCTGATCCTGATCTCGGACGCCGACCGGAATCTCTACGCGGCCAAGCCCGAGTCATATCCCGGTGCCGTCGCGACGGCCATCGGCGCGACGAACGTCGCGGCAGGCCTCGAAGACTCCGGCCCATTCCCCGGCTTCACGCTCTGGTCGGCCGAGCAGGCCGTGACGGCCAACCCGGACTTCATCCTGACGATCACGCCTGCGCCCGAGCCTGCACCACGACTCTCCTCGGTCCTGGGGTTCGTACCCGGATATGCGGAACTCAGTGCGGTCGTCGGCGGGAAGGTCCTCGAACTGGACGCCAATCTGTTCCTTCAGGCGCCAGGACCGCGGATCGTCGACGCCGTCGAGACTCTCCAGGGCCTGATGGCCGCCGCCACTGAATGACCCGAACCCTGTGGCTCCTGCTCGCGCTCGCCGCCCTTGGGCTGGCGGGAGCGTGGGCGGGAGTCATCCTAGGCCCGGCCGATCTCGACACTGGCCAGGCATTCTCTGCCGTCTTCGGTGGGGGTGACGGTCCGACGGGCATCATCGTTCGCGACATCAGGATGCCCCGCATCGGTGCGGCGCTCGTCGCGGGTGCAGGTCTCGGGGCAGCCGGAGCGATGCTCCAATCCGCGACACGGAACCCGCTCGGGGACCCGCAGATCTTCGGCATCGGGGGTGGTGCCGCGATCGTCCAGGCTCTGGCCGTCGCCGGCGTCATCACCTTCGGCCCCTGGGGGTTGATCAGCCTGTCAGTCGCCGGGTCCCTGGCCGTCGCGGCGATGATCACGCTCTTCGCCACGAGAGAGGACATGACTCCGGCGCGCCTGGCGCTCGTGGGAATCTCCATCGGCGCACTTTCCCTGGCGATCGCGACCGGGATACTCGCCGCTTCCCGAGTGGTTTCGTCTCAGGCATTGTTGCTGGTCGGTGGGAGCCTCGCCAATCGAGGATGGAGTGCATGGTTGCCAGCTCTTCCCTGGTTGGCGGCGGGATTGGCGATCGCCATCGCCGTCTCCGGAAGGATCAACTTATTGGCGCTCGGCGACGCCGTTGCTGCAAACCTGGGCGCTCGCCCGAAAGTGACGCGGATCTCGGCCAT
>CAZIBZ010000208.1:0-6773 GCA_964537445.1 uncultured Dehalococcoidia bacterium
GGCCATGGCGGCCGCTGGGGTACTGACCGGAGCCGCGGTCGGGATCGCGGGACTCGTTGGTTTCGTGGGACTGCTCGCCCCTCACATGACACGATGGCTCGCCGGTCACGACACGCGAACGCTGATGCTCGTCTCCCCGCCTCTCGGTGCCATCCTGACGCTGTACTCGGACCAGGTAGCCAGGTTGGCGGCCGCGCCCTCCGAGCTCCCGGTCGGCCTGGTCGTCACGGTCCTCGGCGCGCCCGTGATGGTCTACGTCGCCCGTCGGGTGACCTGAGGCGCCGTCCGCGTCCGTCCATGGCCATCCGTATCGAGAATGTCTCTTTTTCCTTCGGTGATCGCCGGGTGTTGCACGATGTCTCAACCCGGTTGGAACAGGGGGAGTTCGTGTGTCTCCTCGGTGCCAATGGCACGGGCAAGACAACACTGTTGCGCTTGATCGCCGGGGAACTTCGATCAGCCGTGGGCGTAGTGGGTCTCGAAGAGTCTGGCTCACTGACAGCTCCGCACGACAACAACCTGGCTGGAAACGTCACCTATCTCCCGCAGCGGCTCCCAACCCCGCAGTACCTCTCGATCCGAGATCTGGTTGCGATGGCACGGTACCGGGGTTCCAACTCCTGGGGTTGGCGTCCGAACGACGACGATCGAAACGCTGTCGAGACGGCGATGATTCGTTGCCAGATCGAGGGATTCGCCGAGCGTCCGTTCGAACAGCTCTCAGGCGGTGAGGCACAACGCGTTTGGCTCGCCTTTTGTCTCGCCCAACAACGCCGCTACATCCTCATGGACGAGCCGCTTGGGGCGCTCGACTTCCAATCGCGCCGAGATCTGATCCGTTTGCTGTCGCGGATCCCGGGGGATGAGGGCCGCGGGATCCTCATCACCACCCACGAAATCGGGCTCGCGAGCCAATTCGCGGATCGATCCGTCGTGCTCAGAGAGGGTGAGTCCGTTTGGGACGCAGCAGCGCCCGACCCGGAGCAACTGTCTGAGCTTCTATCGCCTTCCGGTCCGCAAAGTTCGACCCGCGCCTAGGCTGCCCGGGAGCCCTCTGCTTCCAGGTTCGCGGCCCAGTTGTTGCACCGCTCGCAGGTCTCTTCCGGGATCACCTCCCATTTCATGAGGTACCCAAAGACGAAGCAGCCCATGCAAAAGCCGACGAAGGCCTCCAACCCTGCGAAAAAGACCAGGACGCCAAGGACCGCTTCCGCGTAAACGAACTGGCCGAACCCAAACGTCAGCACCAGCGCGGTCGTCGAGAACGCGACTCCGACGAACTGCGCGAATTGCTTCGGCGGTCCCGCGGTCGGTTTCACCGGGATTTTCAGGGCCGGAACGATGACTCGCGTCGCAAGGAGCCCGAACGGGCTCATCGTCGGTCCTGTCAGAACTCTCGCTATGAATCCGTAGGCCAGGACGATCATCAGCCATCGGATATCGAACAGGATGATCGTGCTTGCGGTAACGAAGACCATCGCCGCGACCATCCGCGCGGCCACCTCGTTGACCGGATTCGGAAAGGTGAGGACCCCCTGCAGGGTCGAAGCAACCCGGCTATCCGGGCCGGGAATCGTGATCGTGTTGTAGCTCATGCGGTTCGGAAACTCCCCTGAAGAACAAAAGAAAACCTCGTCCGTTCACCGGCACGAGGGTTTCAGCGGCAAGGAATGGAAACTAGTTGAGATCAGGCGGCCGCGTTACCCCTTGAAAGGCCTGTACAAACGCATGAGATCCGCATCGCGAAAACCATTGCTTCAATTCTACACTCAATCCGTTCTGCATATGTGTGGATGGTTACCGGCCATCGCTCAAGTTGCCGATACGGTGACCCCGATTCGATGATTTCATTCTGAACCGATGGAAAGTTCGGGCATCCAGCCGATTGAACCACCCGAGGTCACAGACGACTGAAACACAAGGCCAGAGCACCCCCGCGTACAACTATTCGGAATTCGCTCCCTCGCGGGAGCGCGACCTGTTCTCCGATTGGCCGGCGCTGGTCCCGGTTGGGAAGCGGCCTCCGGACTTCACGGCGACGCTGCTCGACGATGGCTCGACCGTCAGCCTGTCCGACTACGTGGCCAAAGGCCCGGTGACGATGGAATTTGGATCCCTCACTTGACCCTTCTGTGTGGTGGTGGCGCCATCCCTTGAGCCGGTCGCGAAAAAGTACGCCGCACAGGGCGTTCAATCGATCTTTGTGTACACACGCGAGGCACATCCGGGGGAGAATTACCCACACCTGACGTCGTTCGAGCAGAAGCTCGACCACGCCCGCGCCTTCCGCGACCTCTTTGGCATAAAGCGCCCCATCCTCGTTGATGACCTGGAAGGGATCGCTCACCGCCGGTACGGCCTCCTGCCAAATATGGCGTTCTTGATCTCGGGCACGGGCCAGACGTTTTACAGAGCCAACTGGACGGATGTCGACTCCATCGTCGTGGCGCTCGAGTACATGCTTGCGAGCGTGGAAAAGCGCCGTGCCGAGGTAAAGCTGGCGCCCTTTTACTCAGAGATGCTCGCCAGCGCCACCACGACTTCGAAAAGCTCCAGGAAGGCCTCGTGCGGGCCGGTCCGCGCGCGGTCTCTGAGATGGCGACCGCTCTCTCCGGGTTCAGGGAGCGACGCGCGGAGGACAGCTGAGGGCTCTCCCGTCAGTTCCGGGGCGGTTAGCCGATTGCGGCCCCTCCCATGGATTCGATATCCATATCGAGGCCAGTTGGGGCGAATAACGCCCGGAACGTAGTCTGGTTTCCCATGCCCTGCGCATGGAGGTCTCCGCTCCCCGGACGCGGGGTGGCATACTCACACGGAAATGGTGACAACAACGCTGATACGGGACAGGATCGGGGAACTCGTTGCGGACGCAGTTCGTTCCGCGCAGAGCAAGAGCTTGCTGCCCCAGTTCGAGTTGCCCGAGTCCGGCATCGAACATCCGCAGAACCCGGATCACGGAGACTACGCATCGTCGCTTCCCATGAAGATGGCGCGGGCGGCGCGCATGGACCCGCAGAAGATCGCCCATATCCTGGTTGATGAGCTGCCTCCGGCCACAGAATTGGCGGCGAGCGAGGTCGCCCCGCCCGGATTCATCAACTTCTCTCTTGATCGCGAATGGCTCCGGCGGCAGGTCAACGAGGTAATCGAACAGGCCTCGACGTTCGGACACTCCAACGTAGGTCAAGGGGAGACAGTCCAGGTCGAGTTCGTCAGCGTAAATCCGACCGGTCCGATTCATGTCGGGCACGGTCGTGGCGCCGTGCTCGGGAGCGCGCTCGCAAATCTGCTGGACGCCGCCGGCTTTCGCGTGCAGCGCGAGTACTACATCAACGATGCCGGCAATCAGATGGACCTTTTCTTCCGGTCCGTCTGGGCCCGTTACCTCCAGGCCCTCGGGCGAGACGAAGAACTGCCCGGCGAGGGCTACCACGGCACCTACATGACCGATCTTGGAAAAGCGCTGGCAGAGGAACATGGAGACGCGTTCCTGCGCCGGGGTGATCCGGAAGGTGTCGCCGCTCTCGGAGAGATCGGTATGGACCGCATGCTCCAGATGATCCGTGGCGACCTCGACCGAATCTCGGTGTCATTCGATCGCTGGTTCAGCGAACGGACCCTCTTCGAGGGCGGGGATGCGGGTGCATACGAAACGGCACTGGCCCTTATCCGCGACAAGGGGTACACCAGCGACCGCGAAGGTGCGCGCTGGTTCACCGCGTCAGTCCTCGGCAGCGAGAAGGACGAGGTGATTCTGCGCTCCACGGGGGTGCCAACGTACTTCGCTTCGGATATCGCGTATCACTACGACAAGTTCCTCGTCCGTGAGTTCGAGCGCGTGATCAACGTTTGGGGCGCCGATCACCAGGGGCACGTGCCGAGGATGAAGGCCGTGATGCGTGCTCTCGAGCTCGACCCGGAGCGACTTCAGTTCATCCTCGTGCAACTCGTCACGTTGAAACGCGGGGACGAGGTCGTGAAACTCTCGAAACGATCGGGCGACATCATCACGCTCGAGGAAGTTCTCGACGAAGTCGGGCCGGACGCCTGTCGCTACTTCTTCCTGGCGCGGTCCGCGGACGCGCAGATGGACTTCGACCTCGACCTCGCCAAGCGGGAGGCGCCGGAAAATCCCGTCTACTACATCCAATACGCCCATGCGCGGATCGCGGGGATCATACGAGGAGCGGTCGAAGCGGGCCTTCCGGAGGGCGCCTCCGGAGCCGACGTGTCGCTCCTATCGGAACCGGCAGAAGAGCAGCTGATCAGGGAGATGCTCCGGTTCCCCGAGGTGGTCCAAGGTGCCGCTCGCAACCTGGAGCCGCATCACCTACCACACTACGCACTGTCCCTCGCAACTGCATTCCACGACTTCTACACGAGGCACCGGGTTTTGGAGGCAGAGGAGGGGGCCGCCGTGACGCTCGCGCGCCTGCGCCTCGTCTACTCCGCCCGGACCGTTCTTGCGAACGTACTTGGGCTGATGGGAATGACCGCTCCCGATCGGATGTAGCCAGACCGTTCCTTCGTCGACATCGGACCCGGATCCTGTTCGGGAAACGGTCAGTCGATCTGAACGACGGTCAGCGTCGCGGTGTAGAAACCCGGATGGTGGTCGTCCGGAACCTTCACCTTGATCCGGATCTGCGATTGCTCAATGGCGGGCCCGAGGATGGCATCGCGAGGGAGGACGAACAACCACTGGTCCTCGTTCAATTGGGCAACCGTGATGATCCTTCCGTCGACCAGCGCCGCCGACCCGGCTTCCGAAGCGTCGAGCGCGTACTCGAGACTCAACCGATGCCCGATGGCGTCCAGCAGCAATGGACTGCGAGTGAAACGGACCGCAACTCCCGGCCCGGTTGGGTCGGAGCACACGGCGAAGAGCATGTGCGTTCGGTACGATGCGACGCTCACATACTCGCCGACCCCGACACGCTGGTCGATGAATACGGGGTCGCCAAATGTGGTCCCTCCGTCGGTCGAACTGACAAAGACCGGCGAACGCAGCGTCGAGTCGTAGTAACCGATGAAGACCGTGCTCTCCTCCGCGGCCGACAGCGAGGTGAATCGGCCAACGTCGCCCGACGAATCGACCGTGGCGATGGTCGTCCATTCTCCGGGAGTATCGCCACCGCTGAGTGTCTTCGAGAACTTGAGGTCGCCGTTCGTCGCGTCGTAGTAGCTGATGAAGACGGTGTCGCCCTCGTCGGAATCGTCGTTCGGAGTCGTGTCGTTGACGGCACGGATCGACGTGAATTGACCAACGTCGTCGGTACTGTCGACAGTAACCGTGGTCCAGTCTCCGGGCGTGGGCCCACCGTTGACGGTGCGTGCAAACTTCAGGTCGCCGCTCGTCGCGTTGTAGTAGCTGACGTAGACGTCGTCGTCTTCGAGTGCCGAGATCGACGTGTGTTCGCCGACATCGTCGACGCTGTCAACGGTCACGTCGGTCCATGAACCTCCGCCGTCGGTCGTGAAATCGAACTTGAGGTCGCCGTTCGTCGCGTCGTAGTAGCTCACGAATGCAGTGGTCGACGGATCCTCGATCACCGCAACGTCCGCGAAGCGACCGACGTCGCCGGAGGCATCGATCGCAGTCAGCGTCCAACTCGACCCGCCGTTCGTCGAAACGGCGACTTTCAGGTCTCGGCCGTCCGCGTCGTAGTAGGTCAGATAGAGTGTGTCCTCATCGTAGGCGGCTATCGATGCGTACATCCCAACATCGGTCCCGGCGGTAGAGCCGTCGACGATTGCGGGCTCGCTCCAATCGAGCCCGGCGTTGGTCGAACGCGTGAACCACAATGCACCATCAGATTCGTCGTAGTAGGCGACGAACAATGTCTCGTCATCCGTCGCGGCAATGGTCGTGCGGCTACCGAATGGCTCCGGGGTGTCGCGTTGGATCTCCGAAGAGTGCATCCACATCGCGCCGGCCGCCTTGTGCACTTCGTCGATCGAATACCCGCCAGAGTCGTTGCCATCCAGTTCGAACACCGTGAAGAGCCCATCCGAGTTATGGTCGATCAGGACGAAGTCAAGACTCTCGTCGAGTTGATCGTTGTCCACATCCACCGGAAGCGTGCCGATATACCAGCGCGCCGTGATACACGCATCGTCTTCATCCGTCTCCGGGTCGGTCTCGAACTCGACCAGGAAATTGTGGGTCCCCAGTGTCACCACCTTCCCGGAAGGGAAGTCAGCCAACGTGAAGCGCTCGTCGTTCGTATTGTTCGCCGCGTCATAGTTCACGAGGCCATCGCCCAGGGCTCCCTCACCGAACACGGTGTCGCCGATAGAGATGTCTATCGTGTCGATCACCGCCGTCGATCCTGTGGCAGAGAGCACGAAGAACACATGGTCCTCGGCCGTCTCGTCACCATCCGCATCGATCTGCCAGCTCTCGAGCGCCGTGTACACGATGGTCGTGCCCGGGTCCGGGACATGGAGGATCGACGCGTCCATGTCGTCGCCCTCACCGTCGATGTCCCCGTTCGGCGGGTTGACCACCTAGGCCAGCTCAACGCTGAATTCCGTTCCGATCTTGAAGGTCGCGTTGCCTGTGTACACACCGCTCACGTGTGTTGCACCGGCCGCGGTGATCCGCTCGTCGTTTCCGTCCACGACGGAGCCATCCCCCAAGTTGCCTTCCCCAAACGCGCTGAGGTCCGGAAGAGTCGTGTCGTCTTCGGAAATCGAGAAGTCGATCGCGTCGTAGACGCCATCTGAGTTGAGGTCTGAGAGCGCGAAGAACACCGTGTTTGTCCCATCGC
>CAZIBZ010000209.1:0-6518 GCA_964537445.1 uncultured Dehalococcoidia bacterium
GACGGTTGGCAATTCTTGTTGGAGTATTGGTTCTGGCTCTCGGTGCGGTCGCTTGCAGTAGCGACGACGGCGGGAGCGACAGCGGGTCGTCTTCCGGCAGCAGCGGTTCGAGCGACTCGAGCGGCTCCTCGTCCGGCAACAGCGATTCGGGCGGTTCCTCCGCCGGAGGCGGCTCTTCGACCTCGGTCGCCCTAGGGACCTTCGTTTTCGACCCGGATTCCATCACCGTTTCGGCCGGTGAAGTCACCATCGACATCACGAACGAAGACGGATCACCGCACAACTTCGTGGTTGAGGAACTGGGTGTCGAATCCGCGACCCTCGACCCTGCTGGAAGCACCAGCGTGACGTTCACGGCTGCGGCGGGTACCTACGAGATCAGCTGCAGCATCCCGGGCCACAAGGAAGCGGGCTTGGTGGGAACGCTTACTGTCACCTGATTCGATTCCATTGCTTTTAAAAGGGGCGGGTCCGTTGGACCCGCCCCTTTTCGTTTATCTCACTCCGCGGTCTGGCTGATGTAGCTTGACTTTATGGATCTGCGCACCAGCGACTTCGACTACGATCTTCCTCCTGAGTTGATCGCTCAGGCGCCCCTTGAACATCGCAACCACTCCAGGTTGATGATCCTCGACCGCGCCAGACACACGGTCGAACACCGCCGGTTCGATGATCTCCCTGGGTACCTGCGCTCCGGCGACGTGTTGGTTCTGAACGAAACCCGGGTTATACCAGCCCGTGTCCGAGGTCGAAAACTGCCTGGAGGCGCGGCCGCGGAGATCCTGTTGGTCCGCGAGATCGACGGGAACACCGGCGAGTGGGACGCGATGATCCGCCCGGCAAGACGTCTCCCTCCGGGAACCGTCGTCTCACTGGACGCCGCCGACGGCGACATCGTCATTCAGCAGTCGACCTCCGATGGCCTGCACCGCGTGTTGTTACCTCTCGGTTCGTCTCCAGCCAAACTCGGCGGGGAGGTTCCGCTTCCTCCCTACGTTCACGAGTCCCTCGAGGATCCCGAGCGGTATCAGACGGTTTACTCCCGTCACGAAGGAAGCGTCGCCGCCCCCACCGCTGGCCTCCACTTCACCCCGGCGCTGCTTAAACGGATCGAAGCCATCGGCGTAACGGTCGCCCCGATCGTCCTGCACGTAGGACCGGGAACCTTTCGGCCTGTGACAAATGAGGACCCTCGGACTCACGACCTCGGAGGGGAAGCCTTCCGGTTCCCAATCGAAGCGTCTGCCTCGATCCAGAAGGCAAAAGAAGCGGGAGGGCGCGTCATCTGCGTCGGAACGACATCGGTACGCGTCACGGAGACCGTGATGCGAGACGGGATTGGAAAGCACGAGAGTGAGGTCTCTGGGTCAACCAACCTCTTCATCCTTCCCGGGTTCTCGTTCCGGGCCACCGACGCGATGGTCACGAACTTTCACCTCCCAAGGTCCACGTTGTTGATGCTGGTCGCCGCGTTCGCCGGAAAGGATTTCATCGATATGGCCTACCGCATCGCGGTTGCCGAGCGCTATCGGTTCTATTCGTTCGGCGACGCGATGCTGATTCTTTAGAGCTTCCGGCAAGTCTTCTTGCGGCAGGCCGGCGTGCGGCCTGCTCTTCGTGAGCGTTACTGGGACCCCCCCCCGACTAGGTCGACATAGATGGGGACCACGCGCGGGGCGAGTTGGTAAAATGGCCGCCACAGATGCGCGTCCTTCTCATCAATGGCCCAAACTTGAACCGGCTCGGGCGGCGCGATCCGAATGTCTATGGGCACGAAACCCTTGCCGACATCGAGAAGATGGTCTATTCGCGGGCGGCAGAACTGGGAGCGGATGTCGTCACGTTCCAGTCGAACGGCGAGGGCGACCTGATCAACTTCATCCAGACCTCAGCCGAGGAAGCTGATGGGATCGTCATCAATCCCGGAGCCCTGACTCACTATGGATACAGCCTCAGGGATGCCCTTGCCGACACCTCTCTGCCGGTCGTCGAAGTGCACCTCTCGAACGTTCATGCTCGCGAGAGCTTCCGCCGTCGCAGTGTGATCGCACCGATATCGCGCGGGCAGATCGTAGGGCTCGGCGCCGTAGGTTACATCCACGCGCTGGAGTATCTGGTCCGCCAAGCCTCGGCGTCGGAGCAACCGCAGTGAGTACCGCGGACCGTATTGCGCGTCTCCGTGATGCGCTAGGGCCCGCTCAGCTGGATGCATTCTTCGTGTCACAGCCGGAGAACCGACGCTATGTGAGCGGATTCACCGGGTCCGCAGGTTGGCTTCTCGTCTCGAAGGGGTTGGCAATTCTGGCAACCGACTCGCGATACACGGAGCAAGCGGAGTCCCAGGCGTCCGACTTCCGGGTCGTCCAGATCGCCGGCGCCGTCGGGACATGGCTCCCGCCTCTGCTGGAGGAATTCGGCGGTGATGTCGCCCGCATCGGATTTGAGTCCGAGCACGTCACGCACGGTAGCTACGGTCGCCTGGCGCCCGTGTTCTCCGACGCGGGCAAGGAAATGGTGTCGTCGGAGAATCTCGTCGAAGACATACGCGTGTTCAAAGATGACGCGGAGAAGGAAGCCCTGCTGAAAGCGATCCGTGTGACCGATGAAGCCTTCGAGGAGGTCCGCGAGTCTTTGCGGCCCGGGAATACGGAGCGGGAGGTCGCCCTGAAGATCGAGTGGGCGTTCCGCCAGCGCGGCGCCGAGGGCGAGGCTTTCGAGTCGATCGTGGCTTCCGGCCCGAACGGCGCCATGGCCCACCATCGTCCATCCGACGATGTCCTCCGCGAGGGACAGCCCATCGTCATCGACATCGGCGCCAAGGTCGACGGATACAATGCCGATATGACAAGGACCGTCATACTCGGCGAACCTGACGACACGTTCAAGCGTATCTACGACATCGTCCTCACGGCCCAGGAAACGGCGATCGCGACGATCGAGTCTGGAATCACGGGCGATGATGCAGACGCCCTCGCCCGGAACATCATCGAAGAGGCCGGTCACGGCGAAGAGTTCGGTCACGCGCTTGGTCACGGAGTCGGCCTCGCCGTGCACGAGGGCCCTCGGGTGGGGAGAGGTGCTTCAGACGTTTTGAAGGACGGCATGGTCTTCACCGTCGAGCCCGGTATCTACATATCGGGTTGGGGCGGCGTTCGGATCGAAGACGTCGTAGAACTGCGAGATGGAAAATGTGTCACCCTCAGCAACGCCACGAAATGGGGCGGGTGAACGAAGCGATGCGAGCGACAAACGATATCCCGGTGACAGGGGACTGAGAACTAGCAAATGATCGACACGGGAGACCTGCGCAAGGGCGTGACCATTGAGGTTGAGGGCACACTCTTCCAACTGATCGATTTCCAGCACATCAAGATTGGACGCGGCTCCGCGCAGGTTCGGATGAAGCTGCGTGATATCAAGGGCGGCCACACCATCGAGAAGACGGTTCAGTCCGGGGAACGGTTCACGAGGGCCGAACTCGAGAAGCGGTCCGTTCAGTATCTCTACGACGAAGACTCTCTGTACTACGTCATGGACACCGAGTCCTACGAGCAGTTCCCGGTCTCGAAATCTCAGATCGACGAAGCGCTTCCGTTCCTGGTTGAGAACACGATCTTCGAGATCGTCTTCTACCAGGACGATCCGATAGGCGTCGAGTTGCCGACAACCGTAACGCTGAAGATCACCGAGACCGCCCCATCGTTCCGGGGCGACACCGCAAACGCCGGCACCAAGCCCGCAACGCTAGAGACAGGCCTCGTCGTAAACATCCCGATGTTCGTGGAAAATGGAACTGTGATCGTCGTCGACACAAGAACCAGCGAGTACCTCGAGCGAGCGTAGCGGCTTACCAGAAGAGGCGCGGGAGGTCCCATGTCAGACACGTTGATGGCGGTTGGATTCGTGGTCGTAATCGCGGGGGGCGTACTTGCCCTGTTGTTCGGCATGTATCTGGAGTACCGACAGAACCTTGCCCGGATTGCCGCGGGATCGCTGACTAACCCGGAGGACACAACGGGCCCGCGACGCGTATTGGGTTGGGGACTCGGGTTCGGTGCCGCAGGTGTCGGATTGTTTGTCGCCTCAATCGCGTTCGGCCTTCCCGGTGAGACCAACGGCGAGGGTCAGGGCGTCGGTATCGTACTTGGAGCCGTTGGTGCGGCGATGCTCCCGTACGTCTTCCTCGCCCCACGTCTCCGCCGCTGATCGCGCAAGCTCACCGTTGGAAGCCTGCCTGTGCGGGCTGATTTCCATATCCACACGGAGGTCTCGCCGGACTCTTCCATGAGTCCGCGGGCGCTGGTGGACGCCTGCCTTCGTGAAGGACTTGGCACGATAGCCGTCACAGACCATCACACGATTCGGGGAGCGCTCGCCGTCCGAGACGCTGCGCCCTTCCCCGTGATCATCGGCGCCGAATTCCGGACCGCTGAAGGCGAAATCATCGGCCTGTTCCTTGAGAAAGACATCCCGCGCGGCCTGACCGCGATGGAGACAGTCATGCGGATCAAAGATCAGGGTGGGATCGTTCAGATCCCACATCCCTTCGACCGGTTTCGGAGAAAGCACATCGCGGAGGAGGCTCTGATTCAGGTCCTCCCTCAAGTCGACATCATCGAAGCCTTCAACGCGCGGACGACGCTGAAGGGCGACATCATGCGCAGCGTCGACTTCATCCGACAACACGCCGGGGACCGGGACATCGTTCCAACCGGCGTCACGGATGCCCACACCCCTTTCGAGATCGGCAACGCCTATGTGGAGATACCGGAGTACGACGGACCAGCGGGATTCCTTGAAGCACTGCGGCACGGTCGCATCGTTGGGCGCAGAACCACCCCGTTGATCCATTTTTCAACCCGCTGGACCGTCATGAGGAAGAAAGCTCTTCGCCGATTCCGGAACTGAGCCTGGCGACCACCTGAGTCATGGAGGACACGAAATGATCGACCTGGACCGGATCCTCCGCACCTTCACGGAACTTGCAAGAGTCGACAGCCCGTCCGGACACGAGGACGCCATCGCCGCTGATCTCACGTCCCGTTTGTCCGACCTGGGTTTCTCCGTGCAGCGCGATTCGTACGGGAACGTCATCGCATCTGAGGCCGGAGACGACCCCCTTCTCCTGTCAGCGCACATGGACACGGTCGAGCCGGGCCGTGGGATCGTCCCGATCCGGAACAGAGACCGCCTGGAGACTGATGGTTCGACCATCGTCGGAGGCGACTGCAAGGCCGGTATCACCACCATCCTGGAGGCGCTTCAGTCGATCAAGGATGACGCCGCAACCAGGTCTCCGGTCCAGGTCGTCATCTCTCGTGAAGAAGAACTCGGCCTGCTCGGAGCCAAGAATCTCGACTTCTCGATGGTCCGCGCCCGGGAAGCCATCGTCTTCGATGGAGAAGGGCCGGTGTATCACATCACCTCCGGCAGCCCTACCTACCTCAGCTACGACGTGGAAGTTACCGGTCGCGCGGCCCACGCCGGCGTCGAGCCCGAGAAGGGGATCTCCGCGATCCGGATCGCAGCGGAAATCATCGCCGCACTCCCGAACGGCAGGCTCGACACCGAAACGACGTTCAACGTCGGCATGGTCGGCGGAGGCTCGGTCCGGAACGCCGTACCCGAGCACGCGACGTTCGGCGGCGAGACCCGAAGCCACAACCAGGCAACCGTGGAGGGCCAGCGCATCGTGATTGAGAACACGCTGGCTACCGCACGACAGCGACACCCCGAAGCAACGATCACCGTCGAGTTCCACGTCGAGTTCGAAGCCTACAAGCTCGATCCGGAGTCCGCGATTGTTCGCTCCGTTACGGAGTCGCTGGGCACCATGGGCCTGGAACCGGAGCTCGCGTTGTCGGGCGGCGGAACGGACGGAAACGTCTTCCGTTCCCACGGGGTCCAGTCTGTGGTCCTGGGCGTCGCGGCCCACAATGCGCACACCGTCCGCGAGTACGTCGACCTCAAGGAGCTGGAGCAGGCCGCCCGGTTCTGCGAACAGATGCTGTTGCATCGAACAAACTGACCCCGACTCAGCACCGCGAACGGGGTCGCGGGACGGGCGGTTTTTTCTTGACGCTGGAAGGCCGTACCCGTATACTTCGCCTTCGCCGGTGGAGTCCTCCGGGGCTCCGCATGGCTGGCACCTTAACAAGTGAATAGGTCAATATTCTGTTGGCCAAGAGTGTTCTGATCGCGTGGTTCAACAAGTGTTTTTAGTCAAGCTACTAAGGGCGCGCGGTGGATGCCTTGGCGCTAGAGGCCGAAGAAGGGCGTAGCTCGGCTGCGATAAGCCCGGGGGAGCTGCCAAGCAAGCTGATCCCGGGATTCCCGAATGGGGAAACCCATCCCGCTTGATCGCGGGATACCGCTGGCTGAACACATAGGCCAGATGGAGGCAAGTCGGGGAACTGAAACATCTAAGTACCCGGAGGAAAGGAGACTATTCCCCTAGTAGTGGCGAGCGAACGGGGAACAGCCCAAACCGGACTGGCTTAACGGACTCGGGTCCTATG
>CAZIBZ010000210.1:0-3192 GCA_964537445.1 uncultured Dehalococcoidia bacterium
GATGCCCGTGAGATGGCCCATCAAGGGGAGAGTTCTTTCATCTAGATTGGCGACGGTCCCGATGTGTTCCTTCGGAATCACCAACAGATGGGTCGGAGCAACTGGTTCAATATCGCGTATCACGAATGCGCGACCGTCCTCGTAGAGAAACTCACCGGGGAGTTCCCGGTCGCGGATGCGACAGAAGATGCAGTCCGAGGGCCCCGAGGCCAAGGGTTCAGGCTTTCTTTGGCGAATAGGTTGCTTCTGTCGTTGACGCTCGTTCCTCTTTGATCAGCTTGTCGAGGTGAGTCTTGACGTTGCCAGCTGCTGCTCGACGAAGGTCCCTCTTCAGATTCTTCGGGTAAATGTCCTTCACCATCTCGTCTATCGCGCCGATTCCCTTGTCCAGAGCTGAGACGACCTGACCCTCGCGCGCGTTTCGATGGTCTGTATACCACTTGACCAGTCCGCGCCCACGTGGAGGTGGCACGACCGGGCCGTGCGCCGGGCAGATCGTATCGACTCGAAGTTTCGCGAGGCGGGACAGAGACCGCATGTATTCGTACAGATTCTGGACGCTGGATGAGGACGCGCCGAGGATCGTGTCTCCGGTGAAGAGGACCTTCTCCTCCGCCAGGTGGTAGCAGATGTGGTCTTCCGCGTGACCCGGCGTGAAGAGCGCCCGGAACCTCACCCCGCCTCCCGTTTCCAGCATCTCCCGCGACTTGAGCGGGACGACCGCTTCATCGTTCGAGAGGACTCGACGGAGTTCCTTCGCAAGCTTGGGATGGCATCGGACCGGCGCTTGAGTGGCTTCCTGGATGCGGTCCAATCCGCCGATGTGGTCTCGATGACCGTGGCTGATCGCGATCCCGTTGATCTTCGGTTTGCCCAGGCCCTCCCAGTAATCAAGGATCTGGCGTGTCCAGGACCGATCATGCTCGCCGGTATCGATCATGATCATTTCTTCGGACGGGTCGCCCACGAAGTACACGTTCGTGCCGCCCGGGTGCATGTAGTGTTCGTCGGCGATGTGGGCCTGATAGACGTGTGGCGTGACCTGGGTCAAGTTGGCCTCCGTATTCGCGACTCGTTGGTCGCGTGCACTCTAGACCCGACCCATGTTCGGGTCAACGCGGCGGGATCGGCACCTAGCTCAGATTGAGCCGTTCGAGCGCCTCATCACGTCCTGAAAGAACCAGGACGTCCCCTCGAATGACCTTTTCGAACCGGTCCGGAGCGGTCACGACTTGATTGTTGCCGCGCCGGATAAGGAGGACGTTTACGCCCTCCGATTGGCGTTGGGAGTTCAATCCTAGGTCTTCCAACGTCTTACCCACGAACGATTCTGGTGCGGCCACCTTGCTGATCCCATAGTCGCGGGCCACTTCCAGGTAATCGACGATCGTGGGGTACGTGAGACTGTGCGCCAATCGGGCACCTGTCTCCGATTCCGGCGACACGATCTTGTCGACTCCGAGCCTCTGGAGCGTGGCGGCGTGGAGATTGTCGTGGGCACGGGCGACGATGTAGGGCACTTCGAGGTTCTTCAGCAACACCGTTGTCATGATGCTGGTTGGGACGTCGGTGCCGATCGTAACCAGGGCGACGTCGAAGTTGTTTACACCGAGGTCGCGGAGCGTCGCCTCGTCGGTGCTGTTCGCCTGCACTGCTTCGGTAACGAATGGGGAGACTTCCTGTATCGCCCGCTCATCTCGGTCGATGGCAAGGACCTGGTGGTCCAGTTGGTAAAGACTTTGGGCGACGGTTGATCCGAAACGGCCTATGCCGATCACGACCACCTGGTTGTGCACTTCACGATCCTCCGTTGAGTTCGAACGTTCTCATAAGACTACCGCCCCGGGCGGGCGCTACCCGATCCGTACTTCTTCCCTGGCGAACCGGTACGCGCTGCGCCGTTCTCGTTGGACCAATTCCAGCGCGATGAGGAAGGGCGCGAGTCGCCCGATGAACATGGATACGACAAGAGCGGCCTGGCTGAACGTGGTGAGCTCGGCGGTGATCCCGGTCGAAAGTCCGACGAGGGCGAAGGCCGAAACAACCTCGAACAGGAGACCTAGGAAATCCGCTTCTTCGAACAGGCTCAGTGTGAGCGTGATCGCATTGATCCATACGAATGAAAAAAACGTGATAGTCATCGCCCGGCGGACATGAGAATCTGCAATCTCTCTCCTGAAAGCCTCCGTCTGGGGCCGGCCGCGGATGCTGGACCAGACGGTGAAAAACAACACGCTGAACACGTTGACCTTGATTCCGCCTGTCATCGATCCCGACGCGCCTCCGATGAACATCAAGGCGATCATCAGGAACAGGGTGTACTGAGCCAGGTTCGCTGTCTGGAAAGTGCTAAACCCTGAAGTCCTGGCCCCGAACGAGAGCGCGAAGGCATCCATGACGCGGGTCCAGATCGCCGCGCCGCCCAGCGTCTCCGGGTTGTTCCTCTCCGAGATCAAGACTCCAGAGAAACCAACCCCGATGATGATGGCTGTGCCGACCAAAACGAGTTTTGCGTCGAGGATCATCTCGCGTTTTCTGCGGATGAACGCCAGAGCTCCGATGACGCCGAATCCAAGCGCTCCGATCAACGACAGGAGCGTGATCGGCAGGATGACCCACGGATCTCGCCTGTATTCGAACAGACTCTGAGCGCCTCCGGTCACGTCGAACCCGGCGTTATGGAACCCTGAGGCTGCATGGAACAACGCTTGCCAGACGGCCTGCCCGGCACCATCAAGCACGAATGAGAACCGGGCCAGGAGCACCACAAACCCGATCCCCTGGATCAGTAAGGAGAGCAGGATGATCGTGCGGGCTTCGACGTCCAGGCGACCAAGCACTCCACCGCCGAACGTGATCCTGAGGACCTGACGCTGTCCGAGGCTCAATCGTCTTCTTGCGACGAGCACGATGAACGCCACCCCGGTCATGTATCCGAGTCCGCCGATCTGGATCAGCGCGAAGATCACCCCTTCGCCGAACCCGGTCCAATACGTGCCGGTATCGACGACGATCAAGCCGGTGACGAATGTGGCCGATGTGGCCGTAAAGATGGCAGTCATGAACGGAGCGCCATTGTCGGGAACGGATGCGGCGGGCAGCATGAGCAGCGCGCTTCCAAAAGCGACGATGATCACGAATACGATCGCGAGTGACCACGACGGGGGCCGGAAACGACCTCGGGTGCGTTCC
>CAZIBZ010000211.1:0-6982 GCA_964537445.1 uncultured Dehalococcoidia bacterium
ACCGGAACCTTCGTCTAGGATACGATAGCGCCCCCAGGGTCGCTCGACGTCGTTTGCGGCACTCATTTCGCGGATGTTCCTTTGCTCGCCTGATCAGTCATCCGTGTTCATCCGGCGTGCCGATGATTCTACAGGGTGGGGCCCGCCACGGTAGGTCTTCGCTTCCCGCGGGTCCAAGAGATCACGGACGGCGTCTGCAATGAACAGGAACGCCAGGACCGTGACGGTAAGGACGATGCCGGGAATGATGGTGAGCCAGGGCGCGACCTCAAGGTGCAGACGGGACCCCTCCTGAATCATCCGGCCCCAGGATGGGTTCGGCGGTGGCACACCGAGGCCTAGGAAGCTCAAAACCGCCTCCGCCACGAGCGCCGACCCGAAGAACCCGGTGGCCTGGGCGAGGACGGGCGAGTAGGTATTTGGCAATAGATGCCACACCATGATGCGGCGGATACTCGCTCCTTCCAATCGCGCGGCGAGCACATATGGCTCCACCATTACCGATATAGCCGTCGCCCGTGCCAGCCGAGCGACCTGGGGGGTGTAGGCGAACGCCAACGCAATCACGACGGCGTTGACGCTCGAACCGAGCGAGACAACGACCACCACCGCCAGCAACAAGAACGGGATCCCCAGGGTCGCGTCCACGAATCGCTGGAGGATCAGGTCCATCTTTCCGCCGATGGCAGCCGAGGCGATCCCCATGCCGGTGCCAATGACCGCGGAGACTGTCACTGCCGCGACCCCGACGTACAACGAGACGCGTGCACCGTGAACGACCCTGCTGAACACATCTCTGCCGGAGCCGTCAGTCCCGAACAGGGAAGAGGCACCGGGGGAGCGAAGTCGGTTCGGCACGTCCTGGTCCAGCGGTCCAACGGAAGTCAACACGTCGGGGAATGCAGCCGCGACCGCGACAACGATGAGAACCAACGCGCCGATCACTCCCATCGGGCTCCGTCGCGCCACGTCAACGAACCACCGAGTGGTAGGTCGATTCATCGCTGAGATACCCTCAATCTCGGATCAAGCCAGGTGGTCAACAGGTCGAGTGATAGGTTGGTGACCATCATGGTCAGCACCAGCAGCACGGAGACGCTCAGAACCACCGGGTAGTCGCGCTCGACGGCGGCCTGCACGACTCCGCGACCCAGGCCGGGCAGGCCGAAGATCATCTCCAGGATCAGCGTCCCGCCAAGGAGCGTCCCCAGTTGAAGTCCGAGAACCGTCGTGCTCGGAATCAATGCGTTCCGCACCGAATGGCGCCAAATGACGATGCGTTCGTTCAGTCCTTTTCCGCGTGCGGTCCTGACATAGTCGTGGCCCAGGGCCTCAATCATCGCCGCCCTGGTCACGCGGGTGACGTGCGCACTGTATTCCCAAGCCAGGAGAAGCGCGGGGATGATCATGATCTGGAGGTGTTCGCTCGGCGCTCGCCATGGCGGCGCATAGACGATCGGCGGAGACCATCGGAACCATACGAGAAGACCGAGGATGACTAGCAGCGCAACCCAGAAGCTGGGAATTGCCTGCCCGACCGAGGTAAGGACCCGGATCAGGTAATCGGGCCATCTGTCTCGTCTGACGGCCGCCAGCACCCCGGCCGGGATGGAAATCGCCATGGACAACACGACCGCGTAGAGGGTGAGCAACAGTGTGACGGAGAACTGACGCCCGACGAGGGTGCGAACGGTTTCACCCGTGGTTAACGAGCGCCCGCCGAGTTCACCGTTGACCATGCTCCACAGCCACCGTCCGTACTGCACCGGCAGCGGGTCGTCCAGTCCCAGCTCATCACGCAGCGCCTCCCGCGCTTCGACGCTGTGCGCGCTGCTACCGGCCCCGCTTAGGATCACGGTCGTGACATCACCTGGAAGCGCTCGCATTATTCCGAACAGCACGATGGACGCGATCAGCGCCGTCGGCACCATGAGCCCGAGCCGGTAGGCGACGTAGCGGCGCATTTGTCCCCACTCAGGCCAGAGCGCGGCAGCCGTTCATCGCTCGAGCCAGACCGTCGTGAAATCTGTGTGGGTGTGGCCGTCTTCTGGAGGGATCACGAGCCCTTTCACGTACGACCGATAGGGCACCACCTGGATGATTTCGGCGATCGGCACGATGTATGACTGTTCCACGTAGATGTAGTGCTCCATTTCGCGCCACGCAACCACGCGGTCGCTGTCGATCGTTGCGCCCTTCAACCGCCTGAACAAATCGTCAATCTGAGGGTCCTCGTGCTTCGCATACGAGTCCGGGTTCTCGCTGTAGATCCCGAAGACTGACTCGGTCCCCTCGGGAATCAGCGAATGGGTGAGCGCCCCTTCCTGGGAATCGTAGTCAAGGCTGACGCGCCCGCGGTTCCATTCGGCGGAGTCGGCCATCTGCAGCTCTAGGTCGACGTTTAACCCTCTCAACTGGGCCTGGAGGTATTCGCACTGGGGCAACAACCTTGGTCGGCACAAATGCCCCATTTCGAATCCATCGGCATACCCGGCTGACGCCATCAGCCGTTCCGCCTCCGCCCTTTGTTGTTCGAGCGGTTCGCCATCAAAGCGCGGCCAGTTAATGAACCGCGTCCCCTTAAAAGGGTTCGGTGGGCCCAGGCTCGGCGCGGTCCAAGCGTACCCACCGAGCGATGCGGGGATCGCCGAATCTTTGTCTATCCACAGGGACATCGCCCGACGGACGTCGGGGCTTTGCCAGGGGCCGGCCTTCAGCGTATTGAACGCGAGACGGAACATCCCGCCTTCCATTTCTCCGAAGATCACCTCGTCCCGGAGGTCGCGGTCGTAGCCGCGCTTGCGTTCGACGGTCAGGTAATGACCCTGCCCGCGAGCACCACCGTCCAACCGGCCGGTCCTGAACGCCACGTCCATCGCAATCGGGTCCGGCATGATGATGAAGTCGATGCCGCCGAGTCGAGGGAGACTCCGGCCGTTGTCGTCGCGCTCCCAGTATTTGTCCCATCGTCGAACCCTGATCCGTGTCCCTCTGTCGTAGTCCAGAAATACGAATGGGCCGGTCCCGACCAGCCCGACATCCACTGGGCTGACGCTCATCTCACCTTCCTGGAGCTGCGGTTCCATCAGGTGCTCAGGATGGGCGATCTTCAGCCTTGGGTTCGCGAGGATGTCCAGAAAGTGGACGTTCCGTTCTGCCAGCGTGACTCGGACCCGATCGTTTGCGAGAACTTCCACGCGCTCGATATCGCCCAATTCACCCTTGAAGTACGCGGGTGCGCGAATCCTGCCATCGACCTCCGCTCCGAATTGGGCAAGCACGAACCAGAACCTCGCGTCTCCGGCCGTGAACGGGGTCCCGTCATGCCACAGGACATCGTCCCGAATCGTGAAGGTCCACTCGGTGAACCCCGGGTTGACGACCCACCGCTCCGCGAGATCCGGGCAGATCAGGTAGATGTTCGCCCGGCAGCGTCGCACCAGGTTCCCCGGCCCAAAGATGCTGCCCGCGACGTGGTGCAGAGCAATGCTGCTGGTCCTCAGCGTGTCGAACCCGGCAGGTGGGTCGCCACGGTTCGCCAGAATCAAGATGTCGTCCGAATTCTCGAGCGGTGGATCTCCTGGTTCAACAGGCCGCAGTTCGGTGTCACCGGTTGGAGGCCCAACCGTGAAAGGAGTAGAGCCCGCGTTCTGGGTGCTATTCAGGGAAGGTGAAACGCTGGATGTTCCCGAGGCGTTGTTTGCGGATCCTTCACCAACGTTGTCGGGGTTCCCCTGGCACGCGAATAACGTCCCGAATATCAGGGCGGCCACGCCGAACGCCGCCCACCAGATGTGGAATGAACGCACCTTTGGGGCCGATCAGGAGGAAGTCAGCCGCATGAGTGGATGACGGTTCCGAGCCCCATTTCCTTCTCTTCGACGCATAGCGGTGGCGAGTATACGCAGCCAGCGGGCCGAATTCGGCTGATGAATCAACCGCAAGCCATGTGTTGTACGCCCGTGACTGACCCACCCGACGGTTGGCATACCGCGCCTATACCGTTCGTATGTGCATGCTGCTTTATCGCTTACCCCCGCGACGGCCAGTATCGCTTCAGCGCCCGCGGCGTTGGTACCGCCGTGGTCGCTTCGGCAACCCACGCCTGGGGGTGTGGGGGACTGGGAGGGTTAAGGACCCGACCTCGCAGGACGGCATGAGAGAGAGATATCTGAGATGAGAGGTAAGACGAGGCTCTTCGGGAAAACCTTCCCGGCCTGGATCGTGGCGGCAGGACTGATCGTCGCGACATCCGGTGCCGCCACGGGAGTCGTTCTCGCTGGGCGAGTGACAAAACGTGTCATGATTATGGAGCGCGGGAAGCTCGCGGGTGCGAGCAGCAGTCGAGGGAAGCATGAAGGCGATAGTCGTCGGTGAGCGCACGGCGCTGAACCAGCGCCTTGCGCACCTTTTGGAGAGGAACAACTTTCAGGTTACGGATGCAACGCCGGAGGACGACGTCGTCGCCCTCCTGGCGGAGAATCCGTACGACCTGATGCTCCTCGTCGCTATGGGCGATGACACGTTCGCGCTCGACCTGGTCAGCGCGTGCAAGGACGTTCGCCCTGCCCTGCACGTATACGTCATCGCTGAAACCGGCGAACTCACGCAGGTGGTGCCCAGGCTGCAACCTGTCCTGGGCCGGCGGATCGGCGTGAACGACCTGCCGGGGATGCTCCGCGAGGAGATCGCTCGATCCGACGTCGATCGCGAGCACTTCCGGTCGGAATGGCTCCGTTACGCCGAGGACGTGATGCGGGAAGTCGGCGAAGCATCCACAGTGCGGGAAGCGGCTCAGAAGGTCGTCGCTTTCCTTGAAGCCGTGCTGGAACTGGACGCCGCAGCGATCGCGCTGGACATCGAGCCGAACAAACCCCCTTCCGTCGTCGCGAAATCCGGAGACAATACCGGCCCAGCCACGAAGATCCTCGACCGCGAAACAGAGACCTACCAGTGGATCACGGAGAACGAGACCGCGCTTCTCATCCGACGCGGACGCTCTCCGATGGCGGGCATTCAACGCGAGATAGTCAAGTTCAGCCTCGGTCCATGCGCTTTCGTGCCGATCATGGCATCGGGCCGATTCGCCGGTGTACTGGTTTGTTCGCGCGATCCTGGGATGGATCCGCTGCAGGACTCCGCGTTCCACCTGATGCGCATCGCGGCGAACGCGATGACGCTCCGGCTGGGAACGGACCTGAGCGTCGCGACGGACGACCTTCAGCACATGCTTCAACAGGAGCGGGAGTACCGACAGTCGCTTGAGAACACCGTTTCCGAATCAGGCGAAGTTCCGCGCCGGCTGGCACGCGAGGTCGCGACGCTGGCGGAGATGCGGCAGGGTCAGCGAATGGCCCAGGGCGAAACGATCGCCAGGCTCTCCGTGGTTGTCATAGAACAATTGAACCTTCCGGTGCCAGAGTCTCTCCAGGAAGCGATCTATCTGAGAGACATCGGGCTTCTCTCGATGCCGGATCTCGCAATGGCCGGCTCCCAGACCGCGTCGACATTCCCCTCCGAGACCAAGAGCGAGCTTGCTCGTACGAGCTTCGAAGTGCTGAGCCGAGTGCGCATGCCATCCAACGTGTTAGAGGTCGCTCGTCACCACTATGAGAACTACGACGGCACCGGAGTGCCTGAAGGATTAGCCGGCGAGCAGATCCCTGCGCTCGCGAGGGTCGTTCGTGTGGTCGAGGACTACGTGAACATGACCGTCTCCGGCGACGGTGGCGAGGGCCCTGTGCCCAGCCCAGTGGCCCTTGGCTCGATCACCCGCGACGCCGGCAGGCTCTACGACCCCAACGTTGCCGACACCTTCGTGAGGATCGTCCGTGCAGAGGGCGTATCGCCGGAGCAGGAAACTCTCTCGCTCATCGCGCACGAACTGCGCACTCCGCTGACATTCCTGGCCGGATTCAGCGAGCTGTTAGCGGCCAGGGGAGACCTTTCCGGTCAGGCGAAGGAGATGGCATCCGAGCTCCAGAAACAGACAGAGCAGATGGTCACTCTCACAGAACGCCTCCTGGAGCTTTCGCGGCTCCAATCGGGCCGCATGTCACTCACCTGGTCATGGATCGACCTGAATCAGCTGATCCAGGACCAGATCACGAAGGCGGGCGAACTCTCAAGCGCACATCGCGTCCGAACGGAGGGGAACACTATCCCGATCCGAATCAGGGCCGATGCGACCCGAGCCGCCCAGGCATTAAGCAACCTCATCACGAACGCGATCAAGTACTCCCCCGCGGGGGGCGAGGTTGTGGTCCGCGTTTCAGGAGAGTCCGGAAGACGTGATCGTCAGCGTTTCGGACCAGGGTGTGGGGATCGCACCGGACAAACTGGAGCGCCTGTTCGAGCCCTTCTACCGGGTCCAGGACGCAGCGACACGAAGCGTCGAGGGTCTCGGGCTCGGACTTGCGCTCACCCGCACGATCGTCGAAGCGCACGGCGGCAAGATCTGGGCCGAGAGCGAGCCGGGGCGGGGCAGCGTCTTCAGCGTGTCCATCCCCAAACAGGACTCTGGCATTGAACGAACAGCCAGTCTGGGATAGCCGCGAGTCGGACGAGGGGCTGATCCTCGTCCCGGTCCCGCCGCCCATCGCCTTCGTTCAGCTACGCGAGTCGCTTGACGACATCGAGGAGGGATCGCCCGACGCGAGTCTCTTGTTCTGGATCATTGCCCTTCTCACTTTCGGACTCGGCGACACGATTTCTTCGTTCCTCGTGTTCTCCCGGGGGGGGGACCGAGGCGAACCCGATCATGGCGTGGGCCCTGACTCTCCCCACTGGACTGATCGGATTCGTTCTCATCAAGATGATCGCGATGTCCCTCCTGTACGCCACGGCGTTCCTCTGGGAGGGGGCACACCGGTGGTTGATCCCAATCCTGATGACGATCGCTGGCGTGTGGCTGACGACGCAGAACACGCTGGTCTACCTCTCTCTGACCTGAGTCCGCGGGGCCGAGCGCCCCTTGCACTCG
>CAZIBZ010000212.1:0-3920 GCA_964537445.1 uncultured Dehalococcoidia bacterium
CGACATACTCAGTCGTAGGAGGGAGACAAAAGCAAGGACGATTCAGCACCGTAGACTGCGCAACCAAACCCTCAGGGACCAACTCGCACCGACCCAATCTCTCTCGTAGCGGATGTGTCCCATTCTTGCTGACGTCCTACACTCCAGTAGACCGTTCCCTGCCAACGAGTTCTCGGATCTCTCGTATCGCGAGGACTATGTCAAAGCGATCTTCAGGCAGTTCAACCTCGTGACTGTGCAGCGTGTTTGAAAAATGGCGGAAGAGCTAACCCCGGCTCGATCCGGGCCCGGAGCGTCGGCGTCCGGTGCCGTCGGCAGAGTGGCCGTTCTTTCTCTTGGCTGGGTCTTCCTTTATCTCGACCGGGTGCTGATCCTCCCTCTGCTGCCGATCGTAGGACACGAGTTCGGGATCGGCGACACGCTGCGAGGACTCATCGTCAGCGCGTACTTCGTGTTCTACGTTGGTATGCAAATACCCGCCGGGATACTCGGCGATCGTTACGGCCCGGGACGAGTTCTTTTCGTTACCTATCTCCTCGTTGGTCTAGCCCTGATCGGGATCGGTGTGCTCAGCCATTGGTACCTGGTGCTCCTGGCGTTCACGGCGCTGCACGGTCTTGGCGCGGGTGCCTACTACTCCGGTTCGTATTCATTGACTATCAGTTTGGTTCCAACTGCCCGCCGCGGAATCGCCTCGGCGTTCGTTTCGGTCGGGATGGCCGGGGGACTGGGCCTTGGGTTGGCATTTGCTGCTCCGATGGCCACCGCGCTCGATTCATGGCGGCAACCGTTCCTCCTCATGTCGGTACCCACGATCTTGATCGCCGGTCTGATCTTCTACATTTCTCGACGGACGCCGACGGCTGTAGCTCCGATCCGGGCGAAACCTCTGGAAACTCTCAGGCTGGCACTGGGGAACCGCGACCTCCTGATCCTCAGCATCGCGGCATTCTTCGCCCTCTATGGATTCTGGGTGCTCATCACCTGGGCGCCGAGTTTTCTCCTCGAAAACCGGGCCTTCGACCTCACGCAGGCGGGACGATTCACCTCTGTTCTGGCGGTCGCGGCGATCCCGGGAGCGCTCGCCTGGGGTCCGCTCTCAGACCGCATCGGACGAAAGTGGATCTCGGTGGGGATGCTATTGGTCGGAAGTGGGGCGATTACGATGATCGGTCTCGCATCATCGTCTGCGGTGCTTCTTGCGGCGCTGGCCGCGTACGGCCTCGTCAGCTCGCTGGCCTGGAACCCGGTTCTCGTCGCCTGGGCGGGAGATCTGGTCCAAACGCGGCAGGGACTGGGCACCGCGATCGGTCTGTTGAACGCCTTCGCCGTCGGCAGTTCATTCGTCGGACCAGTCATCACTGGAGTGATCAGTGATCTCACGAACTCCCTTTCCAGGGGCTTCTACGTCGGGGCGGCCTCGCTGTTCCTGGCAGCGGTGCTATGCATGTTCGTGAAAGAAGGACCTCGCAAGAGCGAAGACTCCCCGATGGATGTCGGGGCTAATCGTCTGAGCCGCGTTGACGACGAAGGTTCGCGTAGCGCGTGACCTCGTCTGCTAGGGCGGCGATTCCGCTCTGCGGGACGATGATTGTTTTCTCATGCGAGGTGTACTGTGCCGAAACGGTATGAGCGAGTGGTGTTGCCGCAGCCCATACGGCGACCACGTCGGCCCAGGCAAGGTCGCTTGCTGAGTCTTTCGAAATGACCCTTCGTGTGCCGTCGATGAGGCGCCAACTGATGCCTACCGGACTGACGTCCCGCAGCGTCGTGTGTCGGGGTAGGTGACCACCGACCACGACGATCTTCGACATACCTGCGGCAGCCATCGCCTGTGCCATCCGCTCCAGTGATGCCCGGTTCACCGATCCCTCGCAGACCTCGCAGGCGAATCGCTCCACCAGGATGGGGGCCCGCCCTCCGCGTCGGGAATCCAATCCGATCCGGCAAGCTTCGTTGGCGCAATGGAACGCAAGGGCTTCGGTCAATAGCGATTGGGCGCGCGCTTCCTTCTCTTCCGCCATGTTCCGCCGCCCGGCTCGCGTGATTCCGGCGGCCTCCAAAACCGCTCGTGCCTGGGCCTGTTGGGCGGTGCCGGAGATTCCAAGCCTCTGAAGAGTGGTCGAGATCGGTCGGTCCATGTCACCCAACCTCAGGATGGGCCGGGTCCGCGTATAACTCCGTCTCTGGATGATAGGCCGACCAGCCGTACCACTCAGAGATGATCGACGGAACGAATTGGAGCCGCTCGGCAGAAAGAGGCCCAGAGATACCGATCCCCTCGAGGTTCCAGCGGGTGCCGGTCGCAACATCTTGAAGGAGCAGCCGCCCGTCCGTCTGTGCTGCGACGAATTCCGAAATCTGCCCGTTGATCCGCCTGTCGTACGCGATCCCCGTTCCCGTCGCCGCGTCGTAGGCGACGACCACCGAATCGCCGGCGACCTCGGCGTTCCGCACCCCGCCTTCCGCCGTCAGCGAGGGGATATGGAATCCCGAGTAGGAGTCGCCCACCTTGACGCCAACCACCAGCGCGTTCGGCGCCATTCGGTCGTCCCCAAAGAAGCTTTCGTCGAATCCAAGATGCCCGATCTGCCTGGTCCGATATCGATCGCGGAAATCCGTGTCCGGCGAAATGACTTCCGTTTCCGGGTGGTCCTGATTCCAGGAACCCCAGTCGATCTGGAGCATCGGTTCCATATCGAGCTGTCGTCCATCCAGAGGTCCCCGGATGGCTCGCCCGTCCAGGTGCTGCCAGATCGTGCCCGTCTCCCGGTCACGCATCAAAAAGACTCCGTCCTGGAGCCCGAGCAGGTCGAACGTGAGCCGCTGCCCATCGATGACGGGGTCGAAACCGACCCCGCTGCTGCACTTGATTCAATAAGTGACGAGAAGTGGGTCTCCACGGATTACATCATTGATAATGTGGTGATAGCCCGCCATCCTCACCGGGTACGCCCGGCTCACGCCTCCGTGGGTAACGCCAAGGACCAGTTCGTCGGCCGCGAATGCGGATGTGTCACTGGCGGAGATGATGTCCGGGTCATCCAACACCACGAATCCACGAGCTAGCTGGAAGCGCGGGTCGGAGTCATCAGCCTGTGTACGCTGCGGCGCCATCACGGCGGATTCGGGTATCTGCGTCGCCCTCGGCCGCAGCCGCTCTGGTGTCAATGGGTCCTCATCAGGACCACCTGTGTCCCTGGGGTCGATGACTTGTAAGGCCGATTCCGGTTGGCCGCCTGTCCGTTCCGCCGGTTCACCGGCCGGTCTCGATGCAGGGGCGCAGGACCATGCGATGGCGACAAAGGAGATGACGGGCAGCGCCGCGGTTGCACGCGGGAACCATCGCGGGGCTGCTGGCTTCGTGTCATCCCGAGAGACCATCTTGATATCAGCTTATTCAGCAACCAATATCGCCGCTCGCATCAATGTGGGATGGATGCGGCAATAGTAGAGAGTCACGCCAGGAAGATCGAAGCGAAATGAGAACGAATCCCCGGGTGGAAGCAGCGGGCTTCCCCAGCGGCTGATCCCACCGAAAGGGAGGCCCTGGACCACGGTGTGGGCATTGAACCCTGCGTTCGTCTAGGTCACGGTCGTTCCCGGCCGGACCGTGACGCTCTCATGAGCGAAGTCCGGGATCGAAAGCCCGACGGTGCTCTCGTTCGGATCGTCGGGCGGCGCGGGAATGGTCGGCAACGCGGTCGGTGACGGAACCGGAGTTGGGGAGGGCGGAATCGGGATATCGGGCGTATCCGCGGGCACGGGCGTGAGCGCAGGTGTCGAGGTTTCCGGGGCGACGGTGGAAGAGGGTGTTGGCGAAAAGGTTGGTTCCTGGGGGGTCGCCGCGACGGTCTGCGGTTCGTTGGGTTCCGGCACACGGGTGCTTGCTGTGGATATCGTGGGCGTCAAGTCCGTCG
>CAZIBZ010000213.1:0-4233 GCA_964537445.1 uncultured Dehalococcoidia bacterium
ACGCCGTCGTTGAACAGCGACTCCCCGGCGATCGTCGTCGAGAGTCGTCGTGGCGCGCGCACGCTCCCCAGGATTCCCAGTACCGCTACCGGGTCGGTGGGGGCAACCACAGCTCCGAACGCCAAAGCGTAAATGAACGGCAGGTCGAACCCGATCCACTGCGCCACCTGCCAGAAGATCACCCCGACTAGGAACGCGCTCAGGACCACGCTGAACGTCGCGAATGACGCGATCGAAGGCATCGAGCTGCGCAACGCCGTCAGGTTGATGTGCAGCGCACCCGCGAACAACAGGTACCCCAGGATCCCCTGGAGGAACACCGTCCCGAAGTCGAGCGACTCGACCCAGCCGCGCACCGATTCCTGGTCCACCACCCCGACCGTGCCGAGCGCCACGATCCCCAGTGAACCAAGCAGCGCCGCCGCCATCAGGGCGATCGTCGAGGGAAGATGAAGGTACCGGTGGTTCAGGTAGCTCGTCGCCGCTGCGAACGCCACGACCGATCCGAACGTTCCGAAGAATGTCTCTGCACCCGACATGGGTTCAGAGGCTACCACCCACGCGAATCAGACAAACGAAGAGGGGCGTCGTCGATCGACGACGCCCCTCTTTCTCATTGCTTGGTCGAATCGCCGGCGGCGTTCTGCCCCCCGACCGACAGGTTCTTCGCTTGTACCCGATGGAACACGGTCGTGCCACTGTAGAGATGGCACTCGCACTGGAGGGCGAGGACGAACTCGGCGCACGCGAAACCCGCGCATACATCCTGCTTAAGGCCGACCGCATTGAAGAAGCAGGTGAGGACTACAAGCTAATCGCACCGTTCTTTTGGTCGAGCCCGTACTACCTTCTAGGGGCGGGTCTCGTCGAGGCGGAGATTGGGAACCGTACCGAGGCAAGAGAGCTTCTCGTGAGAGGCCTAGCGGCTGCGGAGCCATTCGAGTGTAAGGGCGCCCAAGTGGCGGATCTGGTGGCTATGGCCGAGGCATCGTTGGTCGAACTCATGGCATAGGTTTCTTGACCCGAACCGCGACACGAGGATCCGCAGGATGGATCGTTTCGTGGCTCTTTCGTCTGCGCCAGTGGCATTCCAATTCGGACGAAGATCAAATCAAACAGAGAAGAAGCTCAAGCTGCGAGCAGCACCTCGAGGTCGTGTTTGCGGTAGAGGTCGACTCTCCCCCGCCTCCACCAACGAAGATCGAGCCACCGGTCCCAGGAGTCGCACCCCGGTCACCTATCGCCGGGAATTCCCAAAGGCGCCTCGAAATGATGTCGCCACGGCCCCTTCAGCAGCCGCTGCGCACGCCCCGTCATCGGCCGGACATGGTCGTCGCTCGCCGCGATCAGAAACAGGCGGGCCGAACCGCGACGAAATCGCAGCGCCATCGGCGAAACGTCGAGGCTGAGCGCCTGTCTCAGGTCCTCGGTTCTCGAACGGATCTGGTCCTCGGCCGACTCCTTCCGGTCGAGGTGTTGATAAACCACCAGGCTCCGCCCTGACTCCATGAGCCCACGCAATTCGTCGTAGTAGACGTACTTGGGGCCGGAGAGTGCATGCCGGGCCGTCTGCCCTTCCAGCCCGTTGTCCGGGTCCAAGAACACGACCTCGCATTCGCTCAACTCCTCGACCGCCGCCGCCGACCACTCCGCCCGCCTAGCCAGCCGAGCGTCCCGCGACGGAGTGCCGTGCGTGTCCTGGAACGACAGCGGTCGATTGAAGTACCGAGTGTCGGCGGGCAACACGTCGCCCTGTTCGATGGCGGCGACGTTTCGCCCACGGGGCAATACCGCCCCGAGCCGGTCGAATAGCTGCGGGTCGCACACGCGGAATCGCGTCAGGTTCTCTTTGGTCCGAATCAGGTAGTCGATGTGCTTGCCATCGTCGTTGTGACTCTCGTCCGGGACCAGGTACCAGTGAACGCCGAGTTTCAATCGGGTTCCAACCGCTCCCGGGTGCCCCCCGATAAGGATTCGGAGCAACCCGTACGTCCCAAAGTCTCCAACGTCGCCAACGTATCGGTTCTGCATCAGCAATTTCTATCAGATTGCTGCTGCCCACGCTGCGTACTTTCACGAGCCGGCGTCATTGCTCGGGACACCCACCAACGAAATATCAGTGGTAGACGGCCCGGCTCGCGCTCACGCCCGCCGCGACCACGTCGCCGATGACCGCCCCGGCATTCGGCGAACTCAGGAAGACGACGATGTGCGCAACCTCGGCCCAGGTCGAAGACTATCCTGAGTGGCAGGTCGACGTTCAATGACGAGGAGCCGGACCTCTGATGTCATCGATTACCTCGGATTCAGCCCCCACGAGTAGGAAGAGGACTCAACCGCGCCCCGGCTTCGATCGTCCAGACCTGAGCGGCCTCATGTCTCTCGCCCGCCTCCTCGTTGGAACCGGGTCGTTCGCCCAGCGGGCCCAGAGGGTCGCGGACGAGTTGTCTCGCCTCATGTCGGCGGAACTCGTCGTCGTGGCGATTCCCGATGAACATCGGAATCAGCTCCAACTGGTTGCGAGGGCGGGACCGATCGCCTCGCTGGCGGCACGGGAGCCGTTCCAACGCGGCGACGAAGGGCTCATGGGTACGGTCCTGCGGGGTAGAGAACTCGTGTTCTCCAACGACTACCCGTCCTCCGCACATGCAGTTGATCGTATCGCCCGGCAGGGCATCCGGTCGGGCGCGGCCGTTCGAGTCGGACCTCGCAAGACGCCGTTGGCCATCATCACCGTCGCTCATCGCGAGCTTGGCTACTTCTCTCCCGCGGCTCGAGACGCGCTCAAGATCGTCTCCCGTCAGATGGCTCCATTCTTGGAGAACGCTCGGCTTCAGGAATCCGAACAATCCCGAAACATCGAACTCTCGACATTACTTTCGATCTCTCGCGCGCTCGCTTCATCGAGACCATTCGAGCGGAAGGCTGCCTCGGCCTTGGCGGAATTGACCACTGCGGTCGGGGCGAACCTTTCGATATTTCGGGTCTTGGGCCCGACGGGAGCGCTTGATCTAATCGCGAAAGCGGGAGTCTTGGCGGAGTCTACTCCGCTACGACAGGCGCTGACGCTCGACGGGCAAGACCCGATGGCAGTCGCGTTCAGAGAGAAACGCACCATCGTGATAGACGACGTTCAGGCCGATCCCCTCAGGAGAAAAGAGTGGAGAAGGCTCAGCGGGTCCGCGGTGTTTATTCCGCTGCGTGGCCGTGAGGGTCAGATCGGCAGCCTGATCGTTCGGGCGCCGATGATCGGGCACTTTCGGGGCAACATGGGCATCCTGCTCGAAGCGATCGCCGACGGCTTCGGCACGATGATCGACAACGCCCGGCTGGTGGACCAAGTCCAGGCTCTGGCCATGAGCACCGCCGAGTTGGAGGCCGCCGAACGCGAGCGGGATCGGATCGCCCGCGACATGCACGACGGCTTGGCACAGGTGCTCGCAGGTTCGCGGATCAAGGCTGAGGCGGCGTCCACCCATCTGCGGAACGGTGAAGTCGCCGCCGCGTCGCGAGAAATCGAGGACATCTCAACGGCTTCGGCGCAGCTGTACGAAGAGGTCCGGGCCACGATTGCCCGCCTCCGCGGCGGGCCGTTGAGCGCCGATGCCACCCTTGAGCAACTCGTCCGCCATCTCAACCGCTTCGAAGAAGCCGTCGGGTTCCGGACCGTCCGGAACTGGCAGGTTGTCCCAGAGGAAGTCGTCTTGTCGGCAGCCCACGCCGAGCAGGTCACCCGGATAGTCCAGGAGTCTCTGACGAACATCCGCAAGCACGCGTCCGCCACCCGGACCGGAGTGACGATCCGGCTCAAGGCTGACGTGCTCTCGATCACGGTGAAGGACAACGGTGTCGGGTTCGACGCGCCGACGGTGCGCCGCAGCCGCGGCGGATTCGGATTGACGATGATGCGCGAACGGGCCGCCGAGATCAACGGAAGGATTCGGATCACGACCCGGCCGGGGCACGGCACCACCGTCTCTCTCTCAGTCCCGCAGGTCAGACGCATCTCAACCTGACTCGGTTCGCTCTTCCTCTTCTTCCCGGACACTCTGAGATCGCCCCGGAAACGCCGGAGTCTCGTATCGTCAGGGGGCAGTCAACCGATCTCGCAACGGAGGTAGCAGGCATTGGACATCAGGGATCTCGTGATCGAGGCGGCCGACATCAACCGGTCCGAGCTTTTGGAAGTCATCAATGATCTGACCGAAGAGGAATACCGGTGGATGGACAATC
>CAZIBZ010000214.1:0-3718 GCA_964537445.1 uncultured Dehalococcoidia bacterium
GGCGGGACACCGGCCACGGTGGGCTGGGTGATCGGCATCTCCGGTCCGGTGGCGGCGTTCGGGGCGCCGATCTATGGGCTCGGGGTGGACCGCTGGAGCCGGAAGGGGATGGTGGTCATCGGACTCGCGGCGAACGTCGTGAGCGTTCTGGTGATGATTCTGATCAAGAGTCCTCTCTTGATGCTCGGGCCGGCATTGCTACGACGGGTCGGTTCGGGAGCATCAGGCGCTGCCACGCGCACGATGGTGTTGGATGTGGTACCCGGGTCGCGGCGCGGCGAAGCGATGACGAATTTCGCGACGTCGCACAACATCGCGATCGCATTCGGGCCACTTATTGGCCTCGCGCTGTACAAGGGGCCGGGGCCAGCGACGCTGTTCGTGACCTGCGCGGTGGTGATGGCGGCTGCGTCCGTGTTCCTGATCCCAGTTGGAAGCTCGAACCAAGCGAAACGAGCGCCCGCGCGGAGCCAGGGAGCCGGAGCCGCGGTCGCGGCGCAGACTTCAAGGGCTGGACGGGTGCTGAACGCGATCATCGTCCCAGAAGTAGCGATCCCGGCAACCGTGACCCTGCTGCTCTCCGCGGCGTATCTGGCCACGACGACGTTCGTCGCCGTCCTCGGGGAAGAGCGACAGGTAGACGACTATACGACGTTCTTCGTCGTGTACGCGGTCGTGGTGATCGCCGGACGATTGATCACCGGGCGTATGTCGGACAAGTACGGGCGAGCCGTGATCCTCATCCCATCGCTCTTGCTGGCGGTGGCATGCATGGTCACGTTGGCGTACGCAGACTCCGCCGCGCGGTTCATCGCCGCGGCCCTGATGCTGGGTCTCGGATTCGGGACGGGACAGCCGATGCTCCAGGCGATCGCGGCGGACTGGTCGCCACCAGAAAAATACGGCCGCTCGATGGCCTTCATGACTGGTGCATTCTCGTTCGGGTCCGCCGGGGGGACCGTCTTCGTCGGCGAGGTCAGCCAGCGCTGGGGATTCACCTCGGCCTTCCTGGGTCTTGCGGTGATCGCGGGAGCCGCACTGGTCATCGCGGTGTGGGGGTTCCGGCGACACCGGTCCGAGTAACCGCATGACGCTGCCTTCGGCGGAGGAGCCCAAGTATCGGTGGCTCGATGCCGATCGACGCCGCGATCAGCGCTAGACTTACCCTCACTCGCTCGCAACGAACAGTCGCGCGATCATGGGGCCAGGGGTAGAGCCATGACGAGTCGGACCTCTGCTGGGGCGGACGCTGGCGTGCTCGAGGGTATCCGGGTCGTTGACCTCACCGGATACCTGGGCCAGATGACGGCGCGCGTGCTGGGCGATCTGGGGGCCGACGTGGTGAAGATCGAGCCTCCGGGCGGCGATCCCGCACGGAAGCTCGGCCCGTTCGCCGGCGGGAAACCGGACCCCGAGAAGAGCCTGCGTTTCGTCCACGCGAACCGGAGCAAGCGCAGCGCCGTCATCGACATCCTGACGGACACGGGCCGCGAACAGATCCGCCGACTCGCGTCCGAGGCCGACGTGTTGGTCGAGGATTTTACGCCTGGATACCTGGACGGGCTGGGGCTCGGCTACGAATCCCTGAGCGCGACGAACCCTGGACTGATCTTTGCATCGGCGACGCCATTCGGCCAGACCGGATCGCATGCGAGTTGGCGGGGCGGCGAAATGATCGCCGAGGCAGCGGGCGGGATGATGTTCGCGAACGGAGACGATGCAGCCCCGCCGGTGATGGCACCGTTCGAACTGACGGCGCAGGTCGCAGCGGTCCACGCAGCGTTCGGAGTCCTGATGGCGCTCCGGGCCCGGAGGATGGTCGGAGGGCGGGGACAGCAAGTCGACGTCTCACGCCAGGAGATCGTCCTGTGGCTTCAGAACACCTACATCTCTCGCTACGCCTACCAGGGTGACATCACGCGCCGTGAGGGGGCTCACACGGCGTTCGGCGCCGTGAACACGTATGCCGCCGGGGACGAGGGGTACGTCAACGTATCGGTGTACAGCTCGGAGCATTTCTCACGACTCGGAAAGAACGTGATGGAGCACCCGATCCTGTCAGAAGACGTGTGGCTGGACAGGAACGTCAGGCGGGAGAATCGAGAGCTTATCGACGAGCTGGTAGGCGAGTTCGCCGCCACGCTGACGCGCGAAGAGTTCGTGGACCGTGGGCAACGGGGAGGCATCCCGATCGTCCCGCTGCTGACGCTGGACGAGTTCGTCGAGCATCCGCAGATTAAGGCCCGCGGGTATATGAAGGATGCCGACCATCCGGTCATCGGCCCTCACCGGATCGCCGGTCCGCCGGCTCGATTCGGTGGGTCTTCAACGTGGAAGGCACGGAAGCACGCTCCGTTGGTGGGCGAACACACGGATGAGGTGTTGCGGGGATGGGGCCCACGGACCGGGGCTCCGAGAGAACCATCCGTGACGAATGGGCACCGGGCATCCGGCACGGCCCCCGCGCCGCTCGAGGGAATCAGGGTCGTCGATTTCACGAGGGCGCATGCCGGGTATATCTCAACGATGTTCCTGGGGTTCTTCGGGGCCGAGATAGTGAAGATCGAGTCGGACGGGCTGGAGGATCCGCGAACCCCCGGCCAGACCAACTTCGAAGACATGAACCGCAACAAGATGAGCTGCACGATAGACGTGCGAACCCTCGATGGCCGGGAGGCACTGCTTGAACTCGTCCGCCAGAGCGATGTCGTCGTGGAACACTTCCGACCGGGGGTGATGGACAACCTCCGCCTCGACTACGAAACGCTGAAGTCCGTGAAGAATGACATCATCATGCTGTCGATGCCCGGGATGGGGTCAGAGGGGCCGATCCGCGGATACCGCTCATACGGGCAGCAGGTGATGGGCATGACGGGACTGACGCACCTCTGGGGTCATCCGGACGGTGCGCTGGATACGCGGATCAAGATGCCGTTCCCTGACTACGTCGCCGCGCTGCTCGGTGCGACCTCGGTTGTCGCCGCACTGGAACACCGGGAGCAGACCGGCGAGGGGCAACTCGTCGAGATCGCTCAGCTCGAAGGCCAGGCACATTTCTTGGGTCCTGCAATCCTGGACTACGACATCAACGGGACGCAACCGGAACCCCGCGGAAACTTCAGCGACACGCAAGCTCCACACGACGTCTACCCGTGCCAGGGGCTGGACGCCTGGGTGGCAATCGCCGTCGAGGACGACGAGCAATGGGGCGCCCTGGTGGAAGCCCTGGAGAATCCGTCCTGGGCGACAGAGGACCGCTTCTCGACGCTCGCCGGGCGGGTGACGAACAAATCGGACCTGGACGAGCGCCTGAGCGAGTGGACCGGGAATATGACACCGCACCAAGTCGAGCGTGCGCTCCAGAAGGTGGGGGTCCCCGCCAGCGCCGTCGCGACGGCCGAAGACCTCTACTACGACCCGCACCTGCGTGACCGAATCGAGGGAATCGTGGCGATCGACCATCCGGAGGCCGGGTTGATTGAGCACCAGGGCATCAACGTCAATCTTTCGCTTACCCCCGGCACGGCCGCGCACCACGCGCCCGCGAAGGGAGAACAGAACACATACGTGTTCCAGGAGTTGCTTTCGCTGGGCGAGGACCGGATCAAAGAGTTGGTCGAGAACGGGGCCCTGCGGTAAGAGCATGACCGGCGCCACAACGAACCCTCGATACGTGCTGAATGTCCTCGGGCAGGACCGGCCCGGCATCGTCGCGGCC
>CAZIBZ010000215.1:0-5590 GCA_964537445.1 uncultured Dehalococcoidia bacterium
AAGCGACTCACCGCCGGCCACTAGGAGGTGCCGATGCCGAACTTCGAGACCGTCCCGATGGACGTCGCAACTGAGCGCACGGTGGTGAATAGGCGGCAGAAAATCATCCAGGAGTACGTCGCATACATCCAGCAGCTCCCCGAGGGGCAGGCGGCAAAACTGACCGCCGGCGAGGGTGAGACGCTCGCGATGATCCGCCGTCGCCTCGGCGAAGCCGCCCGCACCGCTAAGAAGGACCTCGTCATCAAACGCACCGGCGACGAACTCTACTTCTGGGTTCAGAAGAAGCCGCGTAAGCGCCGCCCCGGTACCCCGCGAAGGCTCCGCTCCCCCATCTGATCCGAAAGCGGCGGCTCGCCTCTGCCGAGAAAGGAGAGGTTACCGCTTGCAGATCGGTCCGTCCGTCAGGATGAAACGCGCGTCCCGGGGACACCATCGAATCCCGCCTGCGACAACTCGATGAACACCATCTTCGTGCTCAGCGGGTGAACCCAGGCGATGCTCGCCGTGCCGTCGGAACGGATCACCGTCCCGCCCTTCGACTCGATATGCGTGAGGGTCGCCTCCAGGTCGTCGACCTCGATCGCGATCAGGTAGACACCCTCCCCCTTCGGGTTCTTGGCGTTCTTCCGCTCCTCCATCTGCCGGCCGATGGGCGTATCGGGGCCCGCCGGCGTCATCACTTCGACGAACGGCCTCTCGCCAACGCCCAGCATCTGTGCACGCACGCCGTACTGGTTCGTGTTGATCTCGTTCACCGGCTCCAGGTCGAACAGGTCCTTCCAGATCTGCAGCCCCTCGTCCAAGTCGTCGACCATGACTCCCGCATATCGGATATTCGTGATCATCTTTATCGCCTTTTCGTCTCTCGATTCGTCGTGTCGGAGTCTGGTGGCGAGCCTCCGCCCATGTCAAACAGCCCTCGCCGAAGTACGCTCTTGGCAATGTCTCACATTCAACCGGAGGCTTTCGTGACCCTTGATCAGCGCTACGTACTGGTGACGGGTGGCAGCCGAGGGATCGGCTTCGAGATTTGTAAGCGATTCCTGGGTGAGGGTGCCAGAGTGCTGGCGGTCTCCCGTGACGAGGAGAAATTGGCGGCAGCGCGCAGCTCGTTGCCGGATCTGGAAGTGCTCCCCGGCGATATGTCCGTCACCGCCGACATCGACCGTGCCGTTACATGGGTCCGCAAGCGGTGGGGGCGCCTCGACATCCTGATCAACAACGCGGGCGTCCTCCCATCAGAAGAACGAGACCTCGTTGCCCAGGACGACGAGGACTTCGACGCGGTCATGCGCGTGAACCTCGCTGGCCCGAATCTCTGCACCAAGCGTTTCCTGCCTCTGCTGGAGTCATCGGATGATCCTCGCATCGTCAACCTCGGCTCGACATCCGGGATCATGGCCCAGAGCCTCTCCGGGGTCTACGCCGTATCGAAGGCCGCGCTCCACGCCCTCACGATCGCCTGGTCGAACCAGCTCGCGGGTCGTATTCCAATCAACGCCATGTCACCCGGATGGGTCCGCACCGACATGTCGCCGAACGCCCCGGGCGATCCCCGTGACTCCGCCGAGACCGCACTCTGGTTGGTCACTCAACCCAGGACGCTCACCGGCCGCTTCATCCGGGACAAAGCCGCGGTCAGCTGGATGCCGCTCGAGATCGTCGAGCAGGTCGCGGAGCAGAGTCGCCAGGTCAACCGCTAGCAGACCGTAGCCAAGGTCGCAAACCTAGCGACCGACCGAGCCCTTCCGGCGGCTCTGACTTCGTGGTCGACCACGAATCGCCCGAGGTATCATGGCGCGTCTTTGCCACCACTTGGTATGGGGTTTTACCCCTCAGAAGGTGCTACCCGTTCATGGCCCAGCGCGGACTCAGTCTTCTCGAACTGACGGTCGTCGCCGCGATAGTCGCGATCCAGGCAGCACTCACGGCCGTCTCCGTGACAGGTTCGACCACGACGTCCCGAAGCGTGACTCGGGCCAGCGAAGTGACTGAACTCCAGAAGGCGGTCGAGCGGTTCTCCGGAGTCTCCGCCGCCTACCCGACGCTCAGCCGTGCCGCCGCCAACTCCTCGCGCACTGAAGGTGTCGACTATTTCCACGTTTCGGAGGGCCCCGAGGGTGTCAACCGAGACGTGAATGGTGACGGTGACACCGCCGATACGTTCAACGTAGTACCCATGGACTGGACAGCGCAGGATCGCGAGGGCAACACGTTCGTCCCGTATTACGTCGCGAAGATGCCGCCGTCATCGGCGCCCGATGATCCAGTGCGGATCAATGGTGATGAGTCCGAGCACAGCGAGTTGGGCGAACCCTGGGTGATAGATGAGGACGGGAACGTCCTTGTTCTCGCGAAGGAATAAGTCCGGCTGGCATTCGACCACGTCGCGCCTGGCTCGTCTTCCTTCCAATTGATTCAATTGATTCATACGGACCGGCGTATTAGCTTGTCTTCCTGATGTTCATCTGGTTCGATATCCCGAGTCTCGAACCATCGTCTTGACGAATAGGGAGAATGAATCAATGAGAATGAAACCTTCTCCGATATTTGGCCTCGCCGCGATCGTGGCCCTGATGGTGTCGATAGCGGCCTCCTCAGGGCAACGACGACGAGGTCGCCGACCTTGAGGAGGCGAACGCTGCCCTGACCTCGGACAACAACGCGTTGCAGTCGCAGGTCACTCGCCTCTCGTACAACACTTCCTCGGGCGGCGGCGTGAATCTCAAGATGATGCCCGACCCAACAACGGGTGAGATGACCGCCGGAATGGAAGAGGTCTTCACCTTCGATCGGAACCACGCGATCTGCCGGGTCGACACCAATCCAGTCGCCTTCGTGATGCCTACGTTCGCCATGGGTGGCGTCACGATCGAGGCCAACGAGTTCTTCATGGCCATGGAGTCAACCTCGATCGAGAGTTACGAGGTCACAACGCTCGATGACGGATCGCGGCAGGTCGTCATGCGCGGCGGACTCGATTGCAACACCGAAGTCGGCCAGGCCACGGTCACATTCGGCGACCGAAACGAGTCCGAACCCGCGACGTTCCGCGTCACCGCGATCGACGGCGGAGTCGGTGGAGGAGAAGCCAATGACAGCTTCGAATACACCGTTTTCTTCGATGAAGAGGCGGCTCCGCTGAACTACGCGATATTCGGCCCCAAGTTCACGTTCACGGGCCAGATGATCGCGGGCGAAGTAACGATCGTAGACCCGAACGGATAGCACAGCGCCCACGGTCCCGACTCGGATCAATGAACGGGCCGCCGGTGGCGGCCCTTTATTCGTCTGCCGGAGGCTCCATGTTCCCATCTCCGTCGGACCGGCTTTCTATAGTGGGTCTCTTCACGGCGCTATCATGCCCGCCACACGGGCTAGCCAACCACAAGGAGAATCAAACCTTCAAACGCTCCATCCTCCCCCTCATGGCGCCCTTGGCGTTGTTGCTGATCGGCTTCGCGTGCGACGACGGGATCGTTAGCCGCGCCGGTAACTCCGAACCAGCCCCCGATTCGACCGTCGTCGAGGCGACAGCCACCCCCACGGTGACGGTTTCCACGATCTCCCTCGATTTCGACTCGTGGGTCAAGGTGAACGACGGCGAATGGGATCAAGTGACCGACGGTATCCGTGTGTTCGGCGCTGGCCACCGCGAAGGGCACCAGGGTCTCTAATCTGTTGAGACGTTCGATTTCACAAACTCTGAGACGTTTATTAAGGGATGGCCGTCGGTGGAAACCTTGATGAGTATGCGGCGTTCTGGCCTTTCCTCATCAGCGACTACGACCCGGTGACCTACGCCTCCACAAGCGTCGCGCGGGGAGGTTTCTTCACCACGGATCACCAGTACCAGCAATCCACGGTGATCCCGGGAAACACGTGGTTCTACACCCGCATCGCTGTCGACGCTGAAGGTGTCTACACCGCGGTGACGTCTACGCTCGACTACGACTCAGGTTCCGGCCAGCCGTTCAAGGAAGATTCGGGTACGTACGCGGGCGCGCACAATGGAAGCGTCGTGTTGATCTTCAATGACAATTACGGCGGCACGGCCACCCACGTGATCCTCGGCGAAGCGATCATTCGTCACACCGAATGATTCGGTAAACGCCGGTCGCTGTCCTCGGGCTCGCAGTTGGTGGAAGCTTTGATGCCAGATTCAGACGAGATCGTCCGAACCATAGCTCGGGCCCTCGACCGCGCCACTCCCGGGACCCGACGCGGTCGTCGAGCTATGTCCCCCGTTGAGTGGCTCTCCAGGGACAACTGCCTCCACTGGAGTTGCCGCGTCCCGGTGCAGGTCGACCAGGTTTTCTGCCGGAGCCATCTTCAGGGCCTGTTGGACGGCAACGTCGACGAATGTCCGGGTTGCGCGC
The DNA here is from genome assembly GCA_964537445.1 of uncultured Dehalococcoidia bacterium. Classification (GTDB taxonomy): domain Bacteria; phylum Chloroflexota; class Dehalococcoidia; order UBA6926; family UBA6926; genus JASLZO01. The sequence goes on from CAZIBZ010000215.1 coordinate 4,383, forward strand.
GGGCGAAGGAAACCTGGAACGAACTCTGCGCCGAATGCACGACCGATCCCGCCATCCGAGGCTCGACCAGCCGTCCAAGGGCCTGGTACCGGGTTGAATACGGCGCCGGTGGCATCCAGGAGTAGGAGCAACAAAACGAGCCCCCGGCGCGATGCCGGGGGCTCGTTGGGCCCTGTTCGGGGTGGTTACCGCGTCGGTAGTGTCACCGTCACAGGCCCGGGGCCGACCGAGACGTTGCCGTTCGTCGCCAGCAGCGACTGAAGCTCCAGCTCGACCAGCGCCTCGTTCCCTTCCTTGTACTTCCGCGTGACCTTCCCTCGAACGACAACCGTGTCGCCGACGGTGCTGAAGATCCGCATCCGGAACGGGCCGGTCTGCTTGATGACTCCGTCCAGGCCGATGTACTCACGCACCGTCCTCTCCCACATCCCGTTGTGGAAGAAGTTCATCGCGTACATGTCCGCCGCGCCACCGGCATTCGCGGCGTAGGTGCTGTGGTGGATCGGATTGAAATCCCGATTCGCACCGGCAGCCATCACCATCCGCTGGACCGTGAGCGGGTACTGAACCTCATTGATCTCGTCGCCCTCGTTCACGTCGTCCCAGTAGCGCTGCTTGCCCCAGTCCACCAGCGTGTTCGCCTTGGACTCGATCGCTCGCGCCGGCTTCTCGGCACTCTCATCGCTGCCGCCTGGGCGTCCGCCGCCACCTGCCGGCTGCGGGTTCGGCACGTAGCTGTAGAGCGTCATCTTCTGTCGGGAGACTCGCTCTCCCCGCTGGTTTTCGTACAACGATTCATACGTCGAGAACGCCCCGTCTCCAACACGCGTCTTGCGCGGGTTCACGTCCAAAAGTGTCTGCGACACCTGGGTGACCTTGTCGCCAAGGTATAGCGGCTTCAGGAATTCCACCTCAAGATCGGTGACGAACCCGGCAGTTCCGGCCGTCGGCACCTTCTCTACATTCCCCGCACGCCCGGTGCCCGGCACCGTGAAGTGCGGGTCGTCGGTCGTCCAGATCGAGGTCATCCCGGGTTCCCACAACGAGGACACCTGGAACGTCTGCACCATGTGCGGTGGAGCGAAGACACCGTCGTATCCGTGCTGCTTTGCCACCGCCTCGTCGAAGTGCAGCGGGCAGTCCATCTCAAGGACTTCCATCTGCCTCCGGATCGTGCTCTGTTCGACCGGCTCGATCCCGGTCTTCGG
>CAZIBZ010000216.1:0-3109 GCA_964537445.1 uncultured Dehalococcoidia bacterium
AGACAGCTTGCGCATCTACATCCCCGCCACCGCCACCCCATTTGAACCCAGCCCGACTTGACGTGAGTTTACACGGGTCGAATATCGAGGTTCGCTCCAAGCTAATTGATAGACTCACTTCAACCACCCGGGAGTCATGCAAGTTGCCGATCACCAAGGCAGTCATCGTTGCGGGAGGCCGGGGAACACGCTTCCTCCCGGCCACCCTGGCCGCACCGAAGGAACTCCTACCGGTCCTTGATACCCCGATGCTTCACTTCGCACTTGAGGAAGCGGTCGCCGCCGGTCTCACCGAGATCGTCCTCGTCAGTGCCCCTGGCAAGGAAGCGCTCGAACACTACTCAACGCTTGGCGGCGACGACCTCCGTCGCGCGTTGATCGGTGCCCCTGAAACGATCGCGGTCCAGGATGTCTCCCGCACGTTGAGTCAAGCATCGGTCTCGATCGCCATCCAGCCGGAACCTCTGGGACTGGGGCACGCGATATCGATGGCGGCCGACACCATCGGAGATGAACCGTTCGTCACTTTCCTTCCGGACGACATCATCGTGAACTCCGTTTCGGTGGCCCGACAGCTTCTCGAAGCGTACGGAGCCAAGCCGGGGATCCACGTGGCGGTCGAGCGAGTCCCGAAGGAGTCCACGACCGCGTACGGAATCGTCGACTCCATCCCTTTGCCGGTCGATGTGTTGTCGACCGGCCGTCTCCATGAAGTACGTGGGTTGGTCGAGAAACCCGCACCTGCGGATGCCCCGTCTGACCTCGGAATCGTCGGGCGATACATCTTCCCGGGATCAATCTTTGAAGTGATCCGCCGAACCCCTCCCGGCGCCAAGGGCGAGATTCAGATCACCGATGCTATGGAACTCTTGCGGCGAGCGGGGACCCCAGCCTTCGCTCTCGAGTTCGAAGGAAACCGATACGACGTCGGGAACCCGCTCGGTCACATGCGTGCATCGATCGAATTCGGACTGCGGCGACCCGATATCGGCCCCGGTCTTAGAACACTGCTCGAGCGCGCGCTCAACGAACCCTAGTAGCTGTGCGAGAGCCCCAAGTCACAGGCTTTATCTTCGTTCGCCTGCAAAAACATCGAAACCGGTCTAAGATAGCGTCATAGACCTCGGTTATGGCACGCACGAAAACAAAAGCCCGGGGCGGTCGCACACGAGCGACGGCGTTTGCCTGGGATGATTGGGCCGCTTGGCGGCGTCGTGGACTCTACGCGTCTGCGGCGACGATCGTCCTCTCGGCCGCGCTTGTGTTCTGGCACCCTCCTGCCCTAGGCCGACTGCTCGACCCCGTATGGCGATTCGGCGGTCTTGCCCTCTTCTTGGTTCCCATCTGGACCGCAGTCGTGTATATCGTCACCCGATCCTCACCGATGGGAGCGCTGGGTCACTGGCAATGGTGGATCAGCTCTCTGCTGCTCCTAACAGCGCTCTCCTCCGTGCCGAATGCAGCTGGCGGAATAAGCATCGGCTATACACCGCTCCACAGCGATTTTGGCGAATTCGTATCCGGTGGCTCGGGTCTGGGTGGCTGGCTCCGGTTGCTTGCCGTGGTTGGAATCTCATTCGCCATTGTCTTCCCACGGCTCGTCGCGGCTGCCTTCGCCGGTACTGCGACCGGCGCCGAGAAGCTCTATGACACGGCGTCCCAACGGGCGATCGAGGCGAGGGAACGCCGGCGGACCGGACAGGAAGAAAAGCAATCGCGCCCAGTGATCGTAAACGGATCACCCCCAAAAGACGACGGATGGGAATCCGAAAACGATGATGTCATCACATCCGCCGAGAGCGATGAACTAGACGAAGAGATCTCGAACGGTCCGAGAATCGTCCTCCCACCGTCAGCCCGCCTGGAGGACGAACCCGACCTCGCGATGGCGAAAGAGGATGACTCCGACGCCGACGACGTGCAGACCGAAGAGTCGTCGGAGCTTGAACCAGTTGCCGCCGGTCTTCCTAATGCGCTCGAGCCCGGTGAAGAGCCGCCAGCGGTGGACGATCCCTTCTCCATGCTGCCAGATGTCCACTGGACCCAACCGCCTCTCGAGATGTTCACCCCTGAGCCGGATCAGGAGATCGACCACGAAGCCCAGTTGGAGACCGCGGGCGCGATCGAATCAACCCTCGGCGAATACAACATCGAAGCTACCGTCACGGAGGTCCGGCCCGGACCGACCGTGACATTATTCGGCCTCCGTCCCGGATGGATCCGGCGCTTCAAAGAGACGAAAGAAAAGGATGCCGACGGCAATCAATCGGTCCGCAGGGAAGAAGTCAGCAAAACCCGCGTCAAAGTGGACAGGATCGCTGCCCTTGACCGAGACCTTGCCCTCCACCTGAAGGCCCCGAGCATCAGGATCGACTCGCCGATCCTGGGGACGAACCTGGTCGGGATCGAGGTCCCGAACGCGGACCCGCAGGCGGTTCACATCCGAACGCTTTTGGAGAGCGATGCCTTCCGACGCCTCAAAGGCCGAACGAAACTGGGTATCCCGCTCGGGAAGGGGAGCGGTGGCGAGCCCATCGTCGCGGACCTGGCCCGGATGCCTCATCTCTTGATCGCTGGAGCAACGGGCAGCGGAAAGAGCGTATTCGTCAACGCGGTGATCACCAGCCTCCTCTGGCACTCAACGCCAAACGACGTCCGGATGATCCTGATCGATCCGAAGCGCGTGGAGCTTTCCGTCTACAACGGGATCCCTCACTTGATCACGCCGGTGATCGTAGAAAACAACAAGTCTCTGAACGCACTTCGTTGGCTCACGATGCAGATGGATGAACGGCTCCGCCTCCTCTCTGACGAGGGGGTCCGCGATATCGCTTCGTACAACGAAAAGAACAGTGGTCGCGAGCGGCTCCCGTACCTTGTTCTCGTCATAGATGAACTTGCCGATCTGATGATGACGAGTGGGAAGTCGTTCGAACAGGCGCTGGTCCGGCTCGCGCAGATGGGACGGGCGATCGGCATACACCTTGTGGTCGCGACTCAAAGACCCTCGGTCGACGTGATCACCGGGCTCATCAAGGCGAACTTCCCAACCCGCGTCAGTTTCATGGTCACGGCACTCGTCGACTCCAGAACGATCCTGGATACCGCC